>NZ_JAPX01000018.1:0-206 GCF_000524355.1 Veillonella sp. ICM51a | reverse complement strand
TAGAACAGGCCTGTACTAATTTGGGGAAGGTGTGAATGTGCGCCTCTAGAAATAGAACAGGCCTGTACTAATTTGAGGAAGGTGTGTATATGCGTCTCTAGAAAAAGAACAGGCCTGTTCTATTCTTAGGAAGGTGTATTGTAAATGATACTCTAAGAATGTACAAAAATGATGATATAAGAATGTACAATTTTAATTGTATCACC
>NZ_JAPX01000017.1:0-10659 GCF_000524355.1 Veillonella sp. ICM51a | reverse complement strand
TTTTACCTTGAATTTATAATCTAAGTGCAACTAAAAAAGATTCATGGCTTTCTGATAAAATAGTGTTTGCAAAGACATCTAAAAATCAGGAGGAGCCATGAATCATTATACTCATTTTACACTAAAAGAGCGCGAAATTCTAAAACATTTTATTGATATAGGAAAAAATCAAACAGAAATTTCAATTTTACTTGGGAAAAATAAATCGTCTATATCAAGAGAAATCAAAAGAAATAGTCAAAATGGCGAGTACATACCTTGTGAAGCCCATGACAGATATAAAAATAGACGCTTTAATTGTAAACCAAGAAAAAAGCTAGATAATCCAAGTCTATATGAATGTGTAAAGAATTTATTTTTGAGACATCAATGGTCTCCGGAACAGATCTCCTCTCGATTGAAATTTGAAAATTCAAGCTTCACTATTAGTTACAATACAATTTACAGGGAAATATATAATGGTCGTTTTGATGAAAAAGAATTATCACATGGAAATAGAGGAGTTGTTCGCAAACTACGACATCGTGGTAAAAGTCGTCATACAAAAAATTATGAAGAAAGACGTGGAAAAATTCAAATTAGTAATTTAATTACAGATAGACCAGCTCCTGCAAATAATCGAGAACGATTAGGTGATTGGGAGGCTGATACAGTTATGGGGCAGACTGGTAAGGCTTGCTTAGTAACATTAACTGATCGAAAAAGTAGGTATCTGCTATGTAAAAAAATTGCAAAAAAGAATGCATTTTTAGTCAAACAAGCGATGATTAAGCTTTTAAAAAATCAACCTCTAGAAACAATAACTCCAGATAGAGGGAAAGAGTTTTCTAAACATGCAGAAATTAGTCAGGAGTTGAATTTAGTAGAATTTTATTTTCCATTTCCACATCATCCTTGGCAAAGAGGAACAAACGAAAACACCAATGGATTGCTTAGAGAATATTTCCCGAAAACTGTGGATATTAATCAATCAGATAGCTATGTTGAAGCAAAAATGAAAGAAATAAATCTTAGGCCGCGCAAATGCTTAAATTGGAAAACTCCATACGAGGTTTATCATTCAGTAGAGTTGCATTTGACTTGACAATTCAAGGTATAAAAAAAGCCCATCATCGATGGGCTTTGGCTCTATAAAATTATAAAGCGTTTACTTTAGCTGCAAGGTTGGATTTTTTGCGAGCTGCAGTGTTTTTATGAAGTACACCTTTGGAGGCTGCTTTATCAATTACGCTAGTAGCTTGAACAAGTGCTTGTTTTGCTTCTTCTACTGCGCCTGCTTGAACAGCTTCAACGGTTTTACGAGCTGCTGTACGGATTTGAGATTTCACAGCGGCGTTTTTCGCACGACGTTCAGCATCCGTTTTTACGCTTCTAATACTGGATTTAATGTTTGGCAATTGAGTCACCTCCTTAAAAATCGTTTCTTATACCTGAATGATTATATCATACAAGATATTGTGACGCAAGGATTATATTACACAATACGACTATTTCATAATATCTTTTAAAAATGATGTGCCTACTGCATATGGTGAAAGTCCAAAGTTCGCCAATACGGTTTGTCCTATATCACCAAAACTATGGCGTAAACCTAAATTGATGACCCCTTTCATACTTGGACTATAGGCAAGTAATGGAACATGTTCACGCGTATGGTCTGTGCCATGCCATGTAGGATCATTACCATGGTCAGCTGTGATGATAAGCAAATCATCATCTTTCAATAATGGTAATAATCCACTTAATTGGTAATCAAAATCTTCGATGGCACGTTTATAGCCTTCTACGTTACGGCGATGACCATATAAACTATCAAACTCTACAAGGTTTACCATCATGAGGCCACTTTCAAAGGAGGAACCTAATAAGTAAGGCACCACATTCATGCCGTGAGCATTCGATTTGGTTGGATAGCTTTCATCCCATCCGACATGAGCATAAATATCACCAATTTTGCCGACGGCTACCGTAGGAATTTGAGCAGATTGTAATTTCTGTTGCACCATGCGGTGTTCAGGCATACGGCTATAGTCATGACGATTCGAGGTACGTACAAAATGACCTGGTTTACCTACAAACGGACGAGCTATGATACGACCTACATAATAATCACCAATGCATACTTTGTTACGCGTAATTTCGCACATACGATACAAATCCTCTAAAGGAATCACATCCTCGTGTGCTGCAATTTGAAACACAGAATCGGCAGAGGTATACACGATTGGTTTCCCCGTTTTCATGTGTTCTACGCCAAGGCGCTCGATGATTTCAGTACCAGATGCAACCTCATTACCAAGATAACCATATCCAGTTTCTTTGGTGAAAGTATCCATTAACTCCTTAGGGAATCCATCGTAAAATGTAGGGAACGGAACCGTAACAGGATGGCCCATCATTTCCCAATGACCACTAGTTGTATCCTTCCCTGTGCTGACTTCCTCCATTTTCCCATAAGCACCCATAACAGGTGTTTCATCGGTCTTAATATCAGCAATATTGGCCAATCCCAAAGAACGCAATGTAGGACAATGAATCAAACCTGCAGTTGCTTCGATATGTCCTAATGTATTAGCCCCTTCATCATTAAACTTTGCCGCATCTGGGGCATGACCAATGCCAACAGAATCCATAACTAATATAATGATTCTTTTATACATAATAACTCCTATTGTAATATTCAACTAAAATATTACGTGCTATACTACCATTAAGAGCCAAGTAACGTGAGTTAGGGAATAAAAACGCCTAACGTATGAGGTATCCTACCACCTCAACACGTTAGGCATCATCATATTTCCGTATTTTAGATGAGCCTAACGCTAACAGCACGTTATTTGGCTCTCTTTATGTGTTAATTATACTATATATAATTATGAAAATAAAGTACTACTTAAGATAAGGCATAGCTAACATTAGAGCTGCTAAGGATTTACTATCCTTAATTTGCTCAGCCTTGATAGCCTCTAGCAGTTCAGGTAATGTAAAGTACTCAAGCTCTACATATTCATCAGGATCCCAGTTAGTTTCACCCATGGTGAGGTCTTTTGCTAAGTATAGATGTAGTACTTCATTACAGAAACCAGGACTTGTTGCAATAGTTCCCAATGGAATCCATTGATTGGCGCGGTAACCTGTTTCCTCTGCTAATTCACGTTTAGCACAGTTAATAGGTTCTTCGTTAAGGTCTAGTTTACCTGCTGGAATTTCAAGTAAAGGCTGTTGCAAGGCATAACGGAATTGACGTTCCATCACAATTTTATTGTCTTCTGTAACAACTACGATTGCTGTAGCACCTGGATGATGGACAACTTCACGCCACGCATCATTTCCATTTACATCAGCTATATCATAGGTAACCTTAATTAGTTTACCATCAAACTTCATTTCGCTAGATTTTTGTACTTCTTTGCTAATTGCCATACTTAATTCCTCGTATATATAAAATGATTGTTATAGTATAAAACCTACAACTCATTATAGCACAAATTAATTACACCAAAAGAAGGTTCCTACTCGTCATATTGTGACTAATAGGAACCTATTTTAATGAGATTATATAAATATTACGCTACCTTTACATAGCCTTGTAATACTGTATCTACAATACTACATTTAGCATCTAATTCGGCTTTAAGTGCCGTTTCAGGATTGACTTCTCTAGATACCACCATATCTACGATAGATTTAGAGAATCCAGATACGAGAATAACACCACTCGGATGCATTTGTACAGGAATTGTATTATGCGCATAGACCGATACATTCCAGAAAATGAGCCGTGGCATAGTATACCCAAAGGCTTCAAATTTCTGACGACATGATTCAATAACGGACGTGTTATCCTCATGCTTTGTAGCCTGATCAAACTGCATATCAGAAATAATGAGGCACGCTGAAGGTAATTCCTCTTGACGTAGATGATTTTTAACAGCTGTGTCGAGAATTAAGTCAAATGTTGCCTCTATATCCGTATTGCTGTAATCGTCAAAGCGATGCAATCGTCTAAGCTTATCTCGCAAAGTTTCACACATCGAAATGTCTACCATCTGAGGGCGATTGCTAAAGGTAATGAATCGATTTTTAAAGGATTCATTCTTATTATGCTGTGCACAATACAATGCAATCGAATCTGCTACGCTAAGTGCAGTAACGGAACTATTACCTGATAGTTGTTGCCCCATAGATCCAGACCCGTCGCGTATAACTAAGATATCATCATAATCCTTAGGCGATTCTTGGGCATGCCATAATTGCTCTAATGTTTCATCATACGGTCTTAAAATATTCCTCCAGCAACTATTATTGTCTATATAGGATTGTACAATATCATATAAGAACATAGAATTAGCATTAATCTTAACAGAATCATCGCCCTTTTCTAATGATGTAAGATACGCCTGGCGGCGTTCTTCATCATGTTTTAAGAAAGCATTACGATATTTAAGATTCGCCTTTGATGGCACATGATTATAATTAATATCGTTCCATTGGTTGAGAGAAGCCTTGCGATCTACCACCGCTAGATGTTCGCGCAATCTAGACAGAGTTTTACGGTACTCTCGTGCACTTAGATGTAACAAGGATTGTAAAATAACTGCTTCAGAACGTTTTTGCTTAGACGATGTATTATTGGATGGCATCCATTTAGCTAATAAACTAATTGAATCGCCTAGTCCACACGCCATTACATCGCGTCTAAACTGATTAGCTATTAACGCCCCTAGTCCATCGTGTAAGATACCACTTGTAGTATCAAAAAAGATGTGTAACACATCATCCCAACGGCCATACTTCCATAACTCGGTGCCGATGATGAACTGCAATGCCATCTCTGGATACAAGTCACCAATTTTAGTGAGCATCATGCGAAATACATCACGCTCGCCAAGACCTAACTTAATATGGCGAGCATACATAAGCCATTTCATGGTATACAGAGGATCTTCATCGTAGGATGTAATAAATAAACGTAATGCTTCCACAGCATCCATAGTGCGATGTGCGCCATAGAAATATCGGTCATTTTTACTTTTACCATAAAAATCAACCGCAACTTGACGCAATGCAGGCACAGAGAAATTAAGATCCACAAGAGGACTGCCACTCGTATGATACGCAGTACCATCATTAGCGGTATAAGATTTTTCATTGTTTGTTAAAGCGTTCATAAATGTATTCATAGTTCATATCTCCTTGGCATATAAAAAACCGCTGCGGATTATCACAACGTAAATTTTGAAAGCAAAATAAACAAGACAACCATAAGCGGTTACAATACAAAGTTCAAGACAATTACTAACCTCACTGAGGCTAAGGATAACTAGACACGATACTCTAGACCAAAGGGTCTCCAAAATCACTTTTTCTGGTTAAATCATCGAAGATTGCTGCTAGTGTCTAACCTTATGAATCGTTTATGAACGATAACTATGAAATTATACTAGATTCTATACTCATCTTAATCAAGTTATGTATGTGATAGGATTGCTGTTAGAATCTAAGTCTTTCTGTTCTATATGTTGGTGATTTCTTTCACCTGATGATGTAATTATAATACACGCACCCGTGTGTGTCAACAATTATTTTTTAATATTTTACTTTTTTTGAAAGTTAGAACTAGCAACACATATTTTACTGCATTGCTAGTCCACTACAGTTACTACTAATACTCTGCCTCAACGCGCCAAATTTCATCAGCTAACCATTTCTATGGTCCGCGTGATGGTCGTAGAAATCTTTCGGCCATAGAATGCATTATTTATGATTATTTATATACGTAATAATATCATCTAAAGAAATATTTTGATTCTTGCCTCGTAATAATCGCCATACCTTTCTAACTAATTTATAGAACAAATATAACCCAGCCAATGGCCAAAATACACCAAATGTTTTTTGTTCAAATGGATTCCGTGGATGAGGAAAAGGTCCAGGCATAGGTCCTATAATATTAGGCCAATTGTGTTCATGATACACCCCTTCAGGATGAACACCAGTTTTATTTCTATTGGTAGAAATATATTCCACTACATCCTCGTATAATTTAGGGTCTTCTTTTTTTAAACTTTCAAGAGCTTCTTTAATAACATCTGTTTTCATACCATACACCTCTATGCTACAAAATAACATTAGAATAACTAACTGATTACATGTATATTGTACAAAAGTTCATGCGTATAAAATGATGCATCAAAATTAAACATCTTATAAAGATGTTTATTCTCAATAGTATTTCCAACGATTAGTTCTAAAAAGGACCTTATAATAAATGTTATAAAAGCATAATAATTAAACTATATATATTTATAAATTACTGCCTCCCCTTTAGAAGTTTCATTTAAAATGATAATTAGTATTGAATTTATAAAATAGTTGAGTTCATAATTTAACTATATTATATATGCCTATAAATTTCCGTTTTCAATAACGTTACAGACTCATTATCACTTAAACCAGATTGTTTAAATAATTCACAAACATATCTAAAAGAGTCTACTAAAGTATAAATAATTGATTGTACCACATTGTACATTTGAATATACTCATCCTTTTTATTACGAGTAGAAATATTCACTTTATTAACAATATAATCTAAAATTTCTTTTAAATCATATGCTTCTTTATAAATAGAATCCGTTTCTAAAATATACTCTGAAAAAATACAATTTTCATTATAATCAGATAACGCTGTATCTTTAAAATATATATTTTTATAATTTTCAAATTCTCTTAATACCGCGTTAAAAGAATCTCTTACTTTTCTAAATTCAGATTGATTTAATGTAGACATAATATCATCCTTTCTAAATTTATATAAATTATTTACCAATCGCTATAATCGTCATCCCCAATAAAAGCTATAGCTGAATAATTACCTAACTCTGCAGCTTTACGTAATAAACTACGAGCTTTTTTTCTACGCACCTCCTTAGTCATTTTCGATTTTAAATATTTATTATCAGATAAATACTCCATTGCTAACCAATACATAGCATCTACATTACCATTTTCAACTGATCTTAAATACCAATAATAGGATGCTATTAGATTTTCCTTTACTTTATAAGTATAACTAAATAAACGTCCTAGTAACCACTGCGCTTCGGAATCATTTTTTTCGGCCCCCATAGTAAGATAATGAAAATACCTTGAAAGATTTTTATATATTTTATCACCATCATAAAACTTTTTGGCTAAAGTAGTTATGGAACTATAAACACCATTACGGAACGATGCTTCATATAGTTCAATATATGGAGACTTATCATCTTCCCCATTGGACTCACTCCAAAGAATATCTGCTAAATTTTTTTGAGCTTTACCAACTAATAAAGAATTATTACCATACTGAATTATTTTCTCATAATTTTCTTTAGCTAAATTAATTGAATGTTCAATTCCTAATCCTTTCTCATACATTAAACCTATTAAATAATGTGCATTATAATTCTTTTGCTCTAAACAACTATTTAATAAATCCCATGCAGTAGAATAATCTTTTTCAACCCCATAACCATCAAAATAACATTGTGCTAATTCATATAAAGCATCTATATTACCCGTATCCGAGCTTTCTTTAAACGTTTTATAAGAAAGATCAGCATCACCATTATTTCTTGCGTCTATAGCTTTTTGATATAGTTTTAAAGCATAAGAATCTAATTCTAATCGTACAATTTCCTCATTTGAATCTATTGATACATTCTCTGACACCACTTCGAAAGTATTAATATCTTGATCACTCTTATTCATTCTACAAGAATAGTTAAAATTGTATAGAAAATCTAAAATCAAATTATATGCTGTAATTGAGTGATCAATATCAACATAATGGTTATATATTACATATGATTTAATTAACTCACGCTTCAACTCAAAATCAGATAACATATTGTCATTTATTTTCTTACAAACATCTATTAAATAGATATCCTTACTTTCAAATTCACTTAATCGCTCAAATGTATTCAATATAATAAATGATTTAGATAAATCATCTGATAAATTATATTCTTTATTAAAGATAAATATATTATTTAATTCAGAACTAGAATATATTTTTAATAAAGCTTCTAAATAATTAAATTCTAAATCAAAGTGAATATTTAGATTGTCTAATGCTACTCGTATCATTAACAAGTCTGATTGACTCCAATTCCCCTGTGTTAAATCATAGAAATCTTTAATAATACACACTATTTTAGTTAATTCATCTAAATCTTTATATTTAATACCATTGAATTCTTGATAACGTAATGTTGATAACCATTTTAATAGCGCTATATCTCTATCATGCTTTTCTATCTTCTCAGATATAGCAATCAATCCTTCTCTATAAGTCGATAAAAATAGCCTTAAATTTTTATTAATATTATTGATTTTAGTATTTAAATCTTTTATATGAAAGTTTAATCGATTATCAATATTTGCAATCACATCTAAAGTTAACAATTGTTCTTCTGCTATTTTTTGTAACATTTGTTGTGCCAAATATAAAGCTTTACCTCTATTACTTCTAATTTGATCAGCCAACTTTCTATTTGATCCACTTATAGCTCCTATTAATCTCTTTAAGGGCCCTTTATTAGTTAATTTTTCTTCAGCTGTTTCAGCTTCAGTCAATAATGCAATACTATCAAATACCATTCTATTAATAATTACTTTATTATCAGAAAACCGTCTTACAACTCTATCTATTTCATTATTAATAGAGTCACTATCAATTCTATTAATACTTTTATCTAAAATATTTATCTTATATCCCATGAATTTGTTCCTTTAGTTTATTTAATTCTACACTAAAATCTATTTCATTTTTTTTCAACTCTTCGTTTATTATTTCTAATTCAGTACCAAACGTTTTTCGCCGATTTTGAATTTTATATAACATCATTTCTTTTTGATTCCTAATAATATTAGATTGAGTTGCAACATAAATTCCTTTCATTGCTGCTACTTTTGAAATATCTCTATCTAAGATTTTTTTTGCAATTTCTTGTGGATTACTCTTTACAATTGAATCAATGGAAAAACTTCTATTTTCAATTTTAATTAATACACGACTTATACTCTTTGTTAAACTTACTTGATCTGGTATAAGAATATTAGTTCTCCATATAATTACTGAAGTAATACACTTCTCAACCAGTTCATCTGCAAATATTATCCTATCTTTAGATGCATACATTTCTAGTAATTTACTATATACTAAACACCCTCTAAGAACTTCAACTACAAGATCTAACTCACATTTACTTAACAAATATTCATTAGCTAAAACTGTTAATCTACTATTTACAATCTCAATAAGTTTAACAGCATCATCTTCTATAAATTGATTTAATAATCTTCTCATAGCCTCAGAGCTTAAACCGGTTCCGATAATACTACCAATAATAACTCCTACAGGGCCTAATGGTGCAAGTAATACACCTACTACACCTCCACCTATCAATCCACTAACTAATGTTGTGACCTCTTTGAAAAGCTGTTTTCCTGATATTTTTCCTTGTGCATAATGAAAAATATCATTACTACTTAATACTAATACAGTCACTACTTGAGTTATAAAATTACCTCTCAATAATTTAGCTAAATTTTTACTTGCAGCAGCACCATAAATAGGTGCACCATCTCTTATCGCAGCAAGTAATTGTTTTCTAACTGTACTAGGCAGTAATTTAACAAGCTCATTAGATGGTTCAATCAATAAATTACTAACGCCTGTTTTCGTAATTTGAGATGAAATAACCGAAGTTACAAAAGTAATCCCACCCGCTTGTATACCAGAATACATAGCTATGTCTAATGCGGTATCTAAATCTTCACCATTCCATAAAGCTCTAGCTAAAACAATAGTGGATGAAATACCTGCTGCACTTAAACCAATAACTGCACCATGAACCGCATCGAACACAAGCGACTCTACTGTTCCAGCCTTTGCAATATTGATAGCCTGTTTTAATGTAATATTGCCTTTTCTGATAATTTTTGATGCATCCTTAGGATTTTTACATCCAGGCACTTGCCCTTTTCTAATTTTTTCTTCCATAATTCGAATAGCTTCATCATATTGATCAGATGGTACTTCTAATTGCATTGGGTTTCCATTACTATCCAAGTAACGATATTTACCATTCTTAAATCCTGAATTTACAGAAGCATTAGCATTTTGGCAATATTTCGTTTGTATAAGTTGTCCATCAACCATTCGATCTGGACCATTCTTAGCATTATCATCACCAAGTATTTCTGCATTTCTCCCATTTATCGTGTCGTATAAATTATTACCTTGTTCCGCAGCATATCCATGTCCTTGTCTGCCATTAAACCTAAGTAATTTATCATTATGAGCTATCGTTTCATTTTGGCTATAATATAAATCTTCTTTCTTTTTCTTGTCACTCATGATATCCCCTTACATTTTTAGTTATATAGAAAAAATATATGAAATGATATTAGTTAATTACATTGCCACTTCATCTATATTTCATCTTATATTTTAATTCTTTCTAACTAATTTTGCTATAGTTGATAAGAACATTATATAAATTATAATACGTAATTTTTTACACCTTGAATTTATAATCTAAGTGCAACTAAAAAAGATTCATGGCTTTCTGATAAAATAGTGTTTGCAAAGACATCTAAAAATCA
>NZ_JAPX01000016.1:0-14164 GCF_000524355.1 Veillonella sp. ICM51a | reverse complement strand
CATTGTCGAATATTAGCGATGGTAGGGGATTCAAGGAGAATCCCCATCCATGTGTATCTTATTACATACCTAATTTAGCCATCATAGCAGCCATTTGAGCTTTCAATTGGTCTACTTCGCTTTGTAAGCCTGCATTTTGAGCCTTAATTTGTTCATTTTCAGCTTTCAAATCAGATACTTCGCCTTTTAATCCGGCATTTTGTGCTTTCATAGAAGCCACTTGTTGCATTGCATATGTAGAGCTGATAGGACCCTTACGGTAACGATCTGCTACAGCAGCTTCGCTATCGCGGTTGCCAACCTTCCAAGTTACACCAGCGTTAGCCATCATATGGCCGTTGCCGCCAGCCCAGGACACGCCTGCATGGAACATTGTGGATTCGTTCTTGTAATGAGCTACGCCCAATGCCAATGCGGAGTTACCACGATAGTTACCATAACCAGCCATGATTTGAGTTGGTTCCATTGGATCGTATTGGATAGGTTTCAATGCGGACAATGCAGCAGATTGTGCACCTACATGACCAATTTCTTCACTTAATTGATCCACGCGAGGATCAGCAGCTGCTTCTGCATTAACCTTGTAGATATCTTGACCATTTTCACCAAGACGATGTTCTACAGTCACATTGCGACCTGCTTCAACTTCTGTTTTAGCTGCTTTCAATTGACTTACATTGACAGCATCGGTGTTCTTTTCACCGGCTTTCACATTATGGATGAAGTTATCACCCAAGCTGAGGCTACCACCAGTGATATTGATGGAATCACCACTGAAGGACATCTTAGGACCATTGGAGTTATTGGAAATGGAAGTGATGTTAGTGAGGTCACCTTTTACGTCGAAGGATACTTTACCCTTCGCATCAGTGTGCGCCGTAGTATTTACGCCATTAGAGAAGTCTAAACCGTCAGATAACATTACTGTTCTAGCGTTTTTACCATTTTCTTTATAAGTCAATGGAATTTGTTTAGATGCTTCAGTGCCGTTGAAGTTAACTTGGTAGTTAGTGGTATGGTTAGCATCATTCTTTTGAACGGCTACAGAAATTGCTTTGTTATCACCAGATACAGTAACTGCTTCACGAGCTACGTCTTTTACGTCGTTTTTATCTACAGATACTTCGTATGTTGCACCAGCATCACCATATGCCTCACCATTTTGAGGTTTTACCTTAGCGATGTTGTTAGCATCATCTTTAGCTTTTACTTTTTCAGTAGATTTCTTAGCTGCTTCTTGTTGAACAAGTTTCAATTGTTCTTCAGTTGCGGCACGACCTTTAGTTGCGAAGTCAGCAGAATCAAGAGTTTTGTTAGTTAAGCCAGTGATGTCACCAGTTTTACCATCAAGCTTGATTGTATTGTCGCCAGCTACGTTAACTACTTGGTCACCTTTGAATTCTAATTTACCATCTCCTTCTTTGTTAGTGATGGAAGTGATTTTGTTCAAATCGCCTTCGACATTAACTTTGTAAGGGTTAGCTTTAGAACCATCGCCAGTTACTGTAGTGTTTTGACCGTCTACTAATTTAGTCTTAGCATCTTTCAATTGACGTACGTTAACTGCATCAGTATCGTTAACACCATCTTCAACATTAGTAATTTGTTTATTACCAGCATTGATACCATCTTTAGTGATGGATGGACCATTGTTGATAACTAAGCCACCATTAGTGATCTTAGTATCACCAATCTTAAGAGAACCATCTTGAGTAAGATCAATATTGTTCTTCAATGCAAATTCTACTTTAGCACCATCATCGCTGCTAGTTTGTTTTACAGTGACATTGTTACCGCCGGAGAATTCAACTGTTTTACCATCAGTAATCTTCTTAGCTGCTGTTTCAGAACCATCAGCAGTATTACCAGTGGATTTAACGTTGAAGCTATTCATTGTACCAAGACCAGAGCCACTAATAGTCATTTCGCCATTCGCAGTTCTAGATACTGTGATACCGTCAGCACCTTTCACATTTACTTTACCGCCATTAGCTGGAACATCTGTGCCATTAGCTTGGATTGTCCAGAGTTCGTCAGTATTAGCAATTGTTTTATCACCGTATTTAATGCGGTCCCCATCTTTCTTAATGGTTGTGTAGTTATCAGGTGTACCTAAGTGGATTTCCTTAGTTTGGATGCTATCGATGCCTTTGATGTTTTTGTTCAAACGAACAGTCAATGTATCTGTACCATCAGCAGTAACAGCGATATTGCCCTTAGCAGATTCAAATGTAGCTTCTTCGTCTTTAGAAACGCCTTCGCCTTTGATTTTTACAAGGGATCCAAGTTTTTGTTTATTTTCCACTTCATTGTTACCAGTGAAACGTAAACCGTCATCCAATGTAGCCACTTCGTGTTTATTGTTATTTTTGTCTTCATAAACGATACGAGTGATACCATCTTTGCCATTTAGACCAGGTTGGCCATTTTCAGCTTTCATAGTAAGACCATCTTTACCGTCCTTACCATTGAGGCCGATAGAACCATCCTTACCATTGATAACAACGGAGGAACCGTCTTTACCGTTTACGCCAATTCTACCATCAATACCGTCTTTGCCATCTTTACCAAGTTTGATATCGTCGGACAATGCATAGTTGTAAGTGTGGTCACCTGTTACAGCATTAACAATTTGTTCAACAGTTACGTTTTTACCAGCACCGAAGTTTACAGTTGTGCCTGGTTTAACGATTGTTGCAGTGTGATTACCTACTGTATTACCAGTAACATCACCTTTCCAACCGGAGTTATTGATTGTATCAACTACAGTTTTAACTGTTGCGATACCATCTTTACCATCTACGCCTGGTTTGCCGTCAACGCCGTCTTTCACCTTACCGATTGTTACGTCGTATTTAACAATGCCATCTGCATCAACGGATGCTTTCGTATAGTTACCATCCATGAAGTTCAAACCTTTATCCAAGGATACAGTTTGAGCATTTTGGTTATTCGCTTTATATGTGATGGCATTACCACCTGTAGGCAAGTTGCTCAAATCGATAACGGCTGTTTTATTGATTTTCTTATCATTGCCGTCAACATATTCCAATGTAACAGTTTTATCCGCGTTTACAGTATAACGTGTATCTTTAACGTGAATATCGTTAGCTTTGGAAATTGTCTTAACGTCGCCGATGTTAGCACCATTTGTATCATCAGTGGAGTTGTTATTTACGATACCAGATTTAAGGTTCGTAATGTTGTTGCCACCCATGTTCACATTGCCGCCGTCGAATTTGAATTCGTTGCCGCCGATTGTGAAAGTAGCAGGACCACCATTTTTAATTGTGTTGATGTTGTTCAAGTCCTTAGCCAAACCGATGTTGATTTCGCTGTTACCATCAGCACCTTGCGTGATGCTTGTTTTGATGTTAGAGGAATCGTATTCGGAATCAGCTTTAGCACCTGTACCTTTTACAGTAACTTTGGAGCCAAGTTTATTTTTCTTTTCGCCACCGGAGTTAGCGTCGAAACGTAAACCATCATCCAATGTAGCTACTTCATGTTTATTGTTGTCATGATCTTCGTAAACAATGCGAGTTACGCCGTCAGCGCCTTTTTCGCCCTTCATAGTAAGACCGTCTTTGCCGTCCTTACCATTTAAGCCGATGGAGCCGTCTTTACCGTTGATCACAACAGAGGAACCATCTTTACCGTTTACGCCGATTTTGCCGTCAACGCCGTCTCTACCGTCTTTGCCGTCGTTACCAATCTTGATATCGTTAGCCAAGTCGAATTCAACCTTAGCGCCGTCGTTGTTGCTAGTTTGTTTTACAGTCAAGTTCTTGCCTGCTGCCATTTCAACTGTTTTACCATCAGAGATAGTTTTTGCAGCTGTTTCAGAATCAGCAGTTGTGTTACCTGTGGATTTCACATTCCATACGGATTGTGCAGCACCAGGAGCTACATGCAAGTCGTAAGTCACTTGGTTACCGTTTTCAGTTTTGTTAACTGTTACGGAATTATCGTTAGATGTAACAACTGTACGAGCATCTTTCAATTGTTTTACGTTAACTGCATCAGTATCGTTTACGCCAGCTTTCACATTAGTAATGTTCAAGTTACCAGCGTTGATACCAGTCTTAATAATGGATGGACCACCAGAGATAGTTAAACCATTGTTGTTAACTACAGTATCGCCAATTGTTAAGGAACCAGATGGAGTCAAGTTAACTTCTTTGGACAATTGAACCTTCAACTTGCCATCTACGTTGTTCACGCCGATGTTGTTGTCAGTCAATTTGGACTTATCTGCACCACCAACAACGTCCATAGTTTCATTCAATTTCTTAACGATGACTTTGGATTTGTCTGTGCCTTGTGCATCGTCGCCAGCATATTTCATGCCGTCATCCAATGTAGCCACTTCGTGTTTATTGTTATTGTGGTCTTCGTATACGATACGAGTGATACCATTAGTACCATTTTTACCGTCTACACCATCTTGACCTTTTTCACCGCGGATAGTAAGACCGTCTTTGCCGTCCTTACCATTGAGGCCGATAGAACCGTCTTTACCATTGATTACAACGGAGGAACCATCTTTACCGTTTACACCGATTTTACCATCGATGCCATCTTTACCGTCTTTGCCAATCTTAATATCGTTGGACAATGCATATGTATATGTTTGTTCACCAGTTGCATTATCGATATGTTGAGCAATTGTCAAGTTATCGCCTGCTGCATAAGAAACAGTCTTGCCGTTGCCTACAGCTGTAACTGCATGGTTACCAACTACATTGCCTTTCGCATCAGTAGAGAAGGAATAACCGTCTTTGATTTGATCAGCCAAACCGGACAAGTCGATTTTCGCGATTGTACCAGTTTGTGTTGTACCGTTACCATCGTTGTATTTCAATGTTACGGATTTATCTGCTGTGTTATATGCATATGTTGCAGTTGTTTCACCAGTACGATCAGATGTGGTAGGTGCAATGTGCAAATCATTAGCTTTAGAAATACGTTTTACGTCGCCGATGTTAGCAGCATTATTGATTACATCGCCACCAGATTTAAGGTTAGTAATGTTTTGGTCACCCATGTTGATAGGGCCATTTGTGATGTTAATGGAGTTAGGACCAAATTCCATTTTTGGACCATTTGTAGTATTGGAAATGGAATTGATGTTAACTAAATCTTTATTCACATCGTATTTAACAACGCCTTCAGCATCTACAGAAGCTGTTGTGTTTCTGCCGTTTGTGAAATTCAAACCTTTATCCAATGTAACTGTTTGAGCATTTTGGCCATTCGCTTTGTATGTCAAAGGAATTTGAGTAGCTGCTTTGTTACCATCGAATGTTACTGTGTAAGTTGTGTTATGGTTTGTTTCATCTTGAACAGGTGTAACAGTGATAGGGTTGTTTTTTGAATTTGTAGTATTTACAGTTACCGCTTCACGAGCTGCGTCTTTTACGTCGTTACGGGATACGTTTACTTCGTAAGTTGCGCCAGCGTCGCCATATTGGTCACCTGTTTGAGGCGTAACCTTAGCGATATTTGTATCTGTAGAACCTGTTACATTAGCTTTCGCTTTCACTTTTTCAGTAGAAGCAGCTGTAGGTGTTACATTATCAACGTCTACTGTGTAGATTGTTTTCTTACCACCATCAACAGTATTTTCTGTTACAGATGTAACCTTCGCAGCATTTTTACCACGAACCTCTACAGTATTGTTCAATTTACCTTTCGCATCATCGGACAAGTCAACAGCTACGTTGCTACCAGATGCAGTTGTTTTGATGTATTGGCCATTGTTAGCGCCAATTACGCCAAAGCTCAAGCCACCAGCTTGGTTCAATTTTTGAAGATCAGTAGCGCCTGTGTTACCAGTCAAACCAACTGTGTTATTGAAACCGTTGTTTACGATTTTCAATTGTTCTTCAGTTGCTGCACGACCTTTTTTAGCGAAGTCAGGAGCATCCAACGTTACGTTAGTCAAACCAGTGATGTCACCAACTTTAGCATTCAAGTTAATGTTGTGATCACCTGCTACGTTAACAGTTTGGTTACCACCGAATACAACTTTACCATCGCCATCTTTGTTTGTGATGGATGTAATGTCAGTTAAATCACCTTCAACGTCTACTTTGAAAGTTTTAACGCCATTTACGTCACGGTGAGAAGCAGTTGTATTCTTACCGTTTTCCATATCGATGGATTTTTTAGCAAGATTTTGGATGACTGTTTCGCCACCCTTGTTGATGTTGGAAAGATCTTGTTTAGCAATACCTGTAATAACAGCCTTTTCGTTAGCAACGTCATTGTTGTTACCATCAAGGTATGTCATCGTTACTTTGCCGTTTGCGTCTACCGCATATTCACCAGGTTTGATGTGACGTTCGTCAGCACGAACCTTTTTCAATTGGCTTACGTTAACTGCATCGTTATCATTTACGCCAGCTTTCACATTAGTAATGTTCAAACCACCAGCGTTGATGCCAGTTTTAGTAATGGAAGGACCATTATTGATAGTCAAACCATTGTTAGTGATGTTAGTATCGCCGATTTTCAAGGAACCATCTGGAGTCAAATCGATATTCTTGTTCAAGGAATATGTATATGTTTGTTCGCCTGCAGATTGGTCGATTTCTTGTTTTACAGTTAAGTTTTTACCAGCTGCATAGGTAACAGTTTGACCGCTTTCAACCTTAGTAGGTGTAGCATTGCCATCTAATTTACCACCGTTAGCCTTAGCATTTGTTAAGAAATCGTATTTTGCAGCAGCGTCTGCAGCATTGATTGTGTATGTAGTACGACCGTTTACTGTTTTTTCATCTACAGTAACGTTTTTACCAGCTTTCACCATGCCAGTGTCATCGAAAGCAACAGTGATTTTGGAATCTTTCGCACCATCATTAGCAGCTGTTGTAGAAACACGACCTGTGCCAAGAACGTTCAACTTGCCATCATGTACAAGGAAATCGCTCTTGCCAGTATCGCCAGTTACAACGACGCCAACGTTACGCAATTGGGCAACGTTAACCGCATCATAATCGGATGTACCAGATGCAACATTGGTAATTTGGCGTTTAATGCCATCGCTACCAACGGAAACCATGCCTGCATCGCCACCGGCAATATCTGCATGGAATAATTGCAAGTTATTATCTGCAAGGCCTTTATTTTCGCCTTGGTATTCGCGTGTACGGTTAGCTGCATGGAAACCTGTGGATTCGCCTGCACCAGAACGTTCATCAGCTTGGGATAAAGCACCAATTGCTACGCCACCACGTACATTGGTTTGTGCACCGGCACCAAGAGCGGTACCATTTGTTTTATTAACGGTAGCACCGGAACCGAAGGCGGATGCATTATCGTAATTGCCTGTAACAGTAGCGCCGGAACCTACAGCAATGGCACCTTCGCCGCCTTGTACGTTAGCCGTTGTACCAATCGCTACAGAGCTTACGGATTTGGAGGATGCACCAGCACCGATAACGGTAGCAGCAACAGCGCCATCATCAGCTAATGCAGAGTTACCAATCGCAATAGCGGATGTTGTTTTGCCTGTTACGTGGGAATCTCTACCAATAGCAATGCCATTACCAGCATCATATGTAGTTCTACCATTAATACCAGATGTAGGAGTAGGATCCGTTGACAATGTCAACGTTTCTTTTACGCCTGAATTATTAGTTTTTTGGTATGTGTAACCATTTGCAGTAGCATCAACCTTGGCGTTAGTACCCATAGTAATGGAGTTTTGCGCATCAGTACGTGCACCAGAACCTACAGCAATCGCTTGGTTCGCTGTAGCTTGCGTATTATAATCAGTGCCTTGAAGACCTGTAGCCACATCTCTACCTACGCCAGTTGGGTATTTTAAATTGCCTTCAGTAGGACGAATACTACCGATGGCAATCGCACGGTTACCAGTAGCCCAAGCAGCATTACCAACGGCTACGGAACCACCTTCAGAGGCTGTACCATTATCATTACCGCCTTTAGCTAAAGCACCCATCGCAATGGAACCCATTGTAGAGGATGTAGCTTCGTTGCCATACGCTTGGCTATAGTTTGCTTTTGCTTTAGAGATACGACCCACAGCAATGCCGAAATTACCAGCTGCCTCAGCGGCTGCACCTTGTGCAATAGTAGCTTCACCAGTTGCTTGGGATTGCATACCAACAGCAATGGAATTAACACCGGATGCTGTTACGCGACGTGAATTCTTACCACTATTACCGATAGCGATAGCATTGTTGCCAGACGCATCAGCACGAGCACCAACTACAGTTGCACCAGATCCTGTTGCATGAGTATCACGGCCGATAGCAATGGTATCTAAATGAGTGGCTGTGTTATCACGACCGATGGCGATTTGAGAATTCTCGTCTCTCGTTTCTGGATGGTTTGTGCCACCATTTGTGGAATCCACCATGTTGTTTTTACCAATGGCGATACCGCCCATTGTTTTCGCATCATTGTCTTGACCCATGGTAAC
Source organism: Veillonella sp. ICM51a (assembly GCF_000524355.1). Classification (NCBI taxonomy): domain Bacteria; kingdom Bacillati; phylum Bacillota; class Negativicutes; order Veillonellales; family Veillonellaceae; genus Veillonella; species Veillonella sp. ICM51a. The sequence continues at coordinate 5,712 of NZ_JAPX01000016.1, read as the reverse complement.
AGTGTCTTGCACACGAGAGTTATTATTGGTACCAACAGATACGGAATTTTTACCACTAGCTAATGCGCTAGGGCCTACAGCCACGGCATTAGCAGCACCAGTTTCAGCATGCCAGCCTACAGCTACAGCATGACCAACACCGGTTGCATTGGTCTTAGTGGTATCACCGATAGCTACGTCGCCATTACCGCTTGCCGTAGTTTGAGCACCAATAGCCGTAGCCCATTCGCCTTTAGCTGTAGTATAAGAACCGATTGCAGTAGCACGACTACCTAAAGCATCGTTATAGTTACCAACAGCTAGTGAATAAGCACCAGCTGGTTTAGGTGTTGTTACATTGGAACCTTGTGTCCAATTTTGGTTATTGTACGCACCAATAGCAATAGAATGATCACCACTGGCATTACTTTTATTACCAATAGCGACAGATGTATCACCAGTCGCTTCATTACCAGCACCAATGGCTGTAGCAGCTCCATTTGTTGCTGTGTTTTCATTACCTACGGCTAATGCAGAATTACCTTTAGCTATATTATTAGCACCAAGAGCTGTAGTGCCATTTTGATCATCAGTTGTGTTTTGGTAACCGACAACAATAGAGTTAACACCAACAGTATTGTTAGGTTTAGCGTTAGCCGCAATATTAATACGACTACCTTCAGTATTTACACTACCATCAGGACTTCTATATGCATCTACAGGCGTACCCATTTGTGCGCCAACGCCAACAAGCGCTAAACCAGCCAATACGCTAGCTAGGACTTTCTTTTTGCCGCTATTATTTTTTGCAATCTCAGGCACTACAACGTAGCACTCTTTGGATTTGCTCCAAACGACTTTAAAGACCTTGTTCATAAAACCTTTGAACCCCTTTCTCATAAGTACATATAAATGTAACTTTTACACTTTTGTTCGCTTCATGAAGAGTGCTGTTTCTCACATTCACACACACTTCATTTAGGATAATTCAATAATATCAATTTATTAATTAATTGTAAATACTTTTTCACCTATTTATTTAATGAAATTTTATATTTTAGATGAAAATAAACTGAAGTTTATATGCATGTGTAAAAACAAACGCATTTAAGAGAAAGTGCATTATATCGGTATTTATCGACATTTTTTCGTAATTATCTTCATATAATTTTCATATAACAGCCCATTCTTTTTAGTTTATAATTTTGTTAAATAACGAAGATAAGACTATTCTATAGAGTTATATACAACTCTATTATCCATAAATTTTATAAACAGCTATATACCAATAAAGCAATAAAATACTAGGTTTTACGTTATTCAAATAATTCATTTAATTAAATAACAAGCCTATATTATTAATGATTAATTAATATATTTAGCAATCCAATACTCAATTACCAATACAACAAATGCATCACTAATACGATGTCATGTACTCATATATGCACAAAAAAACGCCCACACATCGTGTGAGCGTCTTTTTATAGGCCCCCAATACAGTCAAAAAAAGGGGGGGAAATTGTGAGAGTCCTAATGAGGGCCATATATGATTATAATTGTATCTACTAGTATTATTTACTAATAGCGTCACGTAAATTTACTTTACGAGATTGAGGTTGATCGACAGGTGCTTTTGCACTTGCTGCGCGAAGATCGACTTCATGTTCATCTTCGCAGCAAGGTTCTTCACTTGCCTTATTTTTCACCGTTTGTTTAGCGGCGAACCAGATTGTGTCGTTCATGTAGTGACGAAGTTCGTCATTGTTTACATGTTCTTGGTCATGAGCCATGATATCCAAAATGGAATCTTCCAAAGCAGATGCTTCTTCGTCAGTCATAGGACCGCCGATTTTCTTTTGCTCTTGGATAACCGTATTGATTTGGTCTACCATGCCGCGAAGTACATTGTACCCATAGCTATTAGTGAAACCATCTTGTTCGTTATATTTTGGCATATCAAAGTATTCATATTCATTTTTGTTGCGGTTTTCACCGTTCCAGTTCATGAACACTTCTTGACCATGCACACGACCGATAGAATGAGTGCGGAAATAGTCAGCATAATTATGTTTGTCATAAGAATGTAACCATTTTACATCCGCTTTTGTTAATTGTTCGTGATTATCGCGTTTAACCTTAGCCTTTGCAATGTTAACCTCTGCATTTTGCCAAGCTTTCACATAATCATGAACAGCAGCCACGGTTTGTGGACTCGCTACAGGAACGAGTACAACAGAACCAAGTTGTGGTGTCATTACAGGATTTTTAACGATTAACGTATCATCATACGTTGGTGTGCTAGCTGCGTGACCAGTAAGGGATGCAGCGCTCATAAATATTGCTGCTGTGAAAGCAAGCATTGTAGATTTTTTCATATCTATTCCTCTTTTCTTAGTCGAATCAAAAGGGATGCGAGGATTCTCACTGATGAGAATCCTCATCCCAGCGTCTGTGAAAGTTTAACGTTTCAAATTATAAACCTAATTTTGCCATCATTGCAGCAATTTGAGCTTTCATTTGTTCATTTTCTGCTTTCAAATCAGATACTTCGCCTTTTAATCCGGCATTTTGAGCTTTCATAGCTGCCATTTCTTGTTGCATTGCATATGTAGAGCTGATAGGACCTTTGCGGTAACGATCTGCTACAGCAGCTTCGCTATCACGGTTGCCAACTTTCCAAGTTACACCAGCGTTCGCCATCATGTGGCTAGAACCACCAGCCCAGGAGATGCCACCATGAATCAATGTGGATTCATTTTTGTAGTGAGCAACGCCCATAGCGATTGCGGAGTTACCACGGTAGTTACCATAACCAGCCATGATTTGAGTTGGTTCCAATGGATCGTATTGGATAGGTTTCAATGCGGAAAGAGCTGCGCCTTGAGCACCTACACGGCCTACTTCTTCAGCTAATTGATCTACGCGAGGGTCCAATGGTGGATTTACCTTCAAGTCGTAGTTCATGGAATCACCATTTGGAGTTGGAGTGATTGTTACACTACCATCTTGAGATGTTACTGTAGTACGGGAATCTTTCAATTGCTTATAGTTAACAGCATCAGTATCAGCTTCACCAGCTTTAACATTAGTAATTTTATTACCACCCATGTCAAGGTTACCGCCACTAATTGTTACAGCAGGAACTGTATCACTAGGTGTACTGTTAAACGTGATGGAAGAACCACCATTGGAGATCTTAGTGATACCAGACAATTCGCTAGACAATTGAACTTTCAATTTACCACCGTCGTTATTCACGCCAATGTTATTGTCAGTCAATTTAGTTTTATCTGCACCACCAACGATATCTACAGTTTGGTTCAATTTTTTGGAGATAACTTTAGTTTTATCTGTGCCTTGAGCATCATCACCAGCATACTTCATGCCATCATCCATTGTTGCGATTTCATGAGTCACTTCTTTAGTTGAGCCATCTGGGTTAACTAGTTTTTCAGTGTATACGAAACGAGTTTCGCCGTCTTTGCCATCTACACCGACTTTACCATCTTGACCTTTAATAGAGATGCCATTTTTACCATCTTTACCATTGAGACCGATAGATCCGTCTTTACCGTTGAGTACAACAGCTGAGCCGTCTTTACCGTTTACGCCAATCTTACCGTCAACACCATCTTTACCAGGAGCACCTTTTTCACCAACAGTTACGCTATCTGCTTTAAGGTCTTTATCAAGAGCAATGACAACTTTACCATCTTTAGTCATCGTTTTGATGTTAGATGCATCATATTTGTCATCCGCTTTAGTGCCGCCACCAACGATTTCAAGTTTTTCACCCAAGTTTTTATGGATGTCAGTACCGGATTGAGCACCGAAGTTCAAGCCTTTGTTGCCGATTGCATCAGCAGTATTTTTGAGGTCAGATACATTTACAGCACCGTACTTAGTATTGTTGTCACCAGCTGCTGCATTAATCTTATCTAAGTAAGTGTTGCCAGCTTTATCAGCGATGGAAGAACCAACGTTTTGTAATTTAGTAGGATCTGTAGAGGAATTAGCAGCATTGTTCATAGATGCAATAACTTTATTAGCAGCTACAACATCACCAGAACCATCTTTAGCTGTGTTGAAAGTACCATCTGGTTGTTTGTAAACTTTAGTGCCATCATCTTTAGTGTATACCACTGGAATTTGAGCATTGTTTACAACGCCTTGGTTATTGACTTTAATGTCATAAGCATGACCTTTTGTAGGATCTGTAGAACCAGCATTTGCATCTGTTACAGTAATAGAACCATCAGAAGACTTAACTGTTGTAATGCTACCTTTCAATTGAGATACATTAACTGCATCAGTATCATTTGTACCAGCTGCTACGTTAGTAATTGTATTACCACCGTTATTTAATCCAGAGCCAGTTACAGATACTGTTTTATTAGGATCAGTATTTGTAATGGTAATGCCATCTTTATTAACTCTAGTATCACCAACTGTTAAGGAACCATCTTTAGTAAGGTTAAGATCTTTATTCATCTTAACTGTTAGCGTACTACCGCCATCAGCTACAACTGCGATATTGCCTGTTGCAGATTTGAACTCTTGACCATTAGCTTCTAATTTACCAGATGTTGCATTTTCGGTAACACCTTCGCCTTGAACTTTTACAACTGAATTAAGTTTATGTTTATTTTCAGTGGATTCATTATTACCAGTGAATTTCAAGCCATCATCATGAGTTGCTACTTCATGATCGTTACCATCTTTATCTTTGTATACGATACGAGTAATACCATCAGTACCATTTAAACCAGGTTTGCCTTCTTTAACAGTAATATCTGCTTTCGTATTTGTACCATCTTTACCAGCAGCACCAGTTAAACCAATGTGACCGATACCATCTTTACCAGAGATAGATACAGCATCTTTGCCGTCTTTACCGATAGAAACTTTACCGTCAAGACCATTCGCACCATCTTTACCAGTAATGGATACACCGTCTTGACCGTCAACGCCATCTTTACCAGGAACGCTAACAGATTCTAAACCTTTAAGATTCTTATTAAGACCGATGGCAATCGTTGTATTACCAGTAGAATCTTGTGTGATATTAGTTCTGATATTATCTGTATTGTATTTATCTTCAAAGTTTTCACTAGCACCAAGAGCACCTGTACCAGAAACAGTTACCTTAGAACCAAGTTTGTTTGTCTTAGGATCTTTGTTATTAGCATCAAATACAAGACCTTTATCGATAAGAGCATCAGATGTCTTCTTAAGGTCAGATACATTAACAGCACCGTTTGGTGTGCTCTTATTTGCATCATCTAATTGTTTTAAGAATGTATCTGTAGAGTTTGGTTTTTGGATAGAAGAACCAACATTGTTCAACTTCATAGGAGTTGTTGTAGAATCGCCACCATTGTTCATGGATGCAATCACTTCATTAGGTTGAACTGTTGTACCAGTACCGTTTTCTTTTGTATTGAAAGTAACATTACCAGTAGCAGGATCTACAATTTTATAAAGCTTATGGCCATCTTTATCAGTGTAAACAACTGGAGTTTGAGCTTTTTCAACAACTCGTTGATTATTAATCTTGATATCATATGCATGGCCCTTAGTAGGATCTGTGGAACCAGCATTAGCATCAGTTACAGTGATAGAACCATCAGAAGACTTAACTGTTGTAATGCTACCTTTCAATTGAGATACATTAACTGCATCAGTATCATTTGTACCAGCTGCTACGTTAGTAATTGTATTACCACCGTT
>NZ_JAPX01000015.1:0-56317 GCF_000524355.1 Veillonella sp. ICM51a | reverse complement strand
CGAAACCATATGCAACAGAAGGAATAACTGTACATTGTACATCGTCAAAATTGTACATTCTTATATTGACATTTACACCTTTATTATTGAATTAAAAATATACTCTAATTACACACGATAAATTCTATATTAGCTTATTAACTTTCAACAAAATTAGAGCAGACATTAAATAACCAAAAATAAAAAGAACTACATACATCTGTTTTTTCCTAGCCCACTCATAATAGCGACTACGTGGGGGCTGTTTTAATAATACAGCTGCTACAAAAACAGGCTGTAAGAACCACACTAAAACAATTGGAACAGCAATGTAATCTAAAAAATAAAACATACTAAACAGCATAAGCGGATAGGTAATAATTGCCGACCAAGAAAGAACTTTCATAAAGCCATAATTAGAATTAGCAATTAAAGATGCTAATAATGGTGAAAGTTTTTTTCTTAGTAAGATTTTATAAATGATCCAATATAAAGTAATCCATGAAAAAAAGATAGCTTCTAAAACTAACGGTAAATGAATATGCACAAATATTAACCCCTTTTACGTCCTAAATATTTATAAACATAACCCCAACCAAAATAAAATACTAATATTATGATATAAGAAGCAATAAAGAAATAAATATCGTTTTCATCTTCTATTATTTCAGGATTTATAATTAGACTAACTGTCATACCTATAAAAAGAAAGATGAATATACCTCGCACAAAATAATTATAGAGTTTTAAAAACATATACGTACTCCTAACATAAGACTATACTTTCACAACACAACAAAAAGTCTATTACCTCATAAGTTTTATAGCTATTAATACCGTAAAAAAATACGATTAGAAAAACATATTTCATATTGAATAGATTATTAATCTCTTTAAATCCATTTCGTTTAAATGCTTGTATTAATAGCTTTACTTGTTTACGACCGATTATATATAAAAGTATATGAAATACTATTACTGCTAATATTGTTGCTTTTAGATTTCCTTCGTATCCATCTGTTATCATTGAGCTGACAAGAGCTATATCCATAAGAATAAGCGGAATAGTACATATAATAACCTTGTAGATAAAAAATTTACTATACATTAATCTACACCTATAAAATAGCCCTACAATAACAAACGCTTCAATCTAGTCAATCATTCAATTAAATATCATCCACAATAATATGGCTGTCATGAAATATAAATAATACCGAAAAACCTTTGCATTAGAATAGCTTTTTGAGGATTTAAGTTTGAATGTTGAAATAATTTCAACAATAAATAAAATACCTACATTTACATAGAGTAAACTAAGGTAATCAACTAAATCAGGAATAAAAAATGTTTGCACTATAAGAAAAAGACTTGCCGGAATCCCTAAGCCTAAAAAAAGAATATATAGAGTTGGGAATTTCAACTCCATATTACTTTTTAAAATATAAATTCTGAACAACCTAAATATATAATAAGCAAATAAACCTACAGGAACCCCAATTTTATAAATAGACAACGGAATCATCTGTTAACACACTCGCTTCTGCACTCAACATTATTAAAAGTTCATTTCTAATATATCACAACTCTTATATAACTTCATATAATAAAACGAGGTATCGTATACCAAATACAATACCTCGTTTATATTATGAACTTTAATCATCTAAAACGGCTTAAATATTATAGCTATTAATATAGCAAAATCACTATCTAAGCTACTCCGTCAAAAAACGTAATGACCGTAATTTCTCGCGGACAATTAATACGAATAGGGAACCAGTGTCCAGATCCGTTATTTACGTAGCATACGCTATTTTTTTCTGTATAGCGACCTTTTACATATGGTGTACCAATCGGTACCCAAGGCATACCAAAGAGGATGATTTGTCCACCATGGGTATGGCCGGACAATGTTAATGGTACATTGCGTTCAATGGCCTCATCAAAGAATTCTGGATGGTGTGCCAACAGAATAACAAAGGCATTATTAGGGATACCGGACAATGCCTTGTCAATCATGGCTTCACGGTTTTCTTTGCGCCGTTCATTATCATAGGATACGCCAGCAATATAGACCGGTTGTTTACCACCCATGATTTGGATGTTGTCATTAATCAATACGTTTAATGGCGTTTTGGTTTTTATATCATCTACGATTTTATTTACATCATGATGGAATTCATGATTGCCAAGGATATAATCTACGCCATCTGGAATTTGTTTTGCAAATACCTTTAAGCGATCACAGACTTCAGGTAACCATTGTATTTTGTCGATAAGGTCACCGGTGATGACAACGCGGTTTGGGTGTTCTAATAGTGCTAATCGCAAGATTTCGTCAAAGTCATCTAGGTCGATGCTCGGCCCAATATGGATATCGCTAAGCTGTACAATCTTGTAATCTACAAGTCCTGACGGTAAATTGGTATAACCAAAACTTTCATGGGTCACAACGATTTCTCGTTGCCCTTCATAGGCAGCATAACCAGCGCCACCCATAGCAGCCAAAGGTACAAGGGTACCTACGGTTCTAAAGAAAGCACGGCGCCCAGTTCGTTCTTCTACAGGAACCTTATAGGAGATACGGTTTACCAGTGCATAGATTAAAGCTAATACGATGAAAACCGGTATGCACAAGAATATGGCGAATACTACGCCATAGCTTTCCGTTCTAAATAGGTTGAGCCATTCGTACCATGGTGTTCCGTATAGGTCAACTTGGTATAGGAAATAGTATCGCACCGCACAGAACCAACCAGCGACAACCAAAATATAGGCTATCCATGCAGGCCACAGTTTTTTCGGTTTCCATAAATAGAGGTACAATCCCCAAAAGCCTAGAAAGGCTATGGCTAGCACCACGAGAAACACAATATTTATAATTAATTGCATATACGCTCCTAACTGTATATCAAATAATTGCTAATACATTAAAACGAAATCAGTATTCGTCTAATAAATTTATTCTACAATAGGACATAATTCTGTCAATTTACCATGAGGTCCTGCCCAAGCATAATCAGCGAATTCATTCCGTTTGATGAGCATCCAATCCTTCGGCAATTGCTTCTTAATCGCTTCGATTGGTGCCGAGCCAACTTCGTAATGTAAATCACCTCGAAAGGCCTTCATAAACCACTTACGATGAGAAAATACATGAGTTAATTCTTTCACAATAACTGGTTGTAAGGATAGACCAAAGCCCAATGCCCCTACAAGTTCAGTTAAACCAGATTCTGCCGCATCATAGGAATCCGCATTTTCTACAGATGGAAATTCCCACATGGAACGCAAGAGGCCTCGATTAGGGCGTTTATGTAGTAAATAATAGTCGCCATAACTAAGAATGCCTACAAAAACAGGCACATCTACAACCTTTGTTTTCTTGATACGCACAGGCAATTGATCGGTTACATTATGTTGGTACGCATGACACGTATTAACAATGGGACACTCACCGCAGCGTGGCGTCTTAGGGATACATACGGCTGAACCAAAATCCATCAAGGCTTGGTTAAAATCGCCCGGTCTATCGTGAGGCAATGTGTCCTCTACAATAGCAGTTATGGCCTTCTTGCCCTTTGTGCTCAAAATATCATCGAATATGCCATACAAACGGGCATAGATACGCAACACATTGCCATCAACGGCCACCTCTGGCTCGCCATATGCCATAGATAGCACAGCGCCGGCCGTATAGGAACCGACGCCCTTCAAAGATTCCATATCCTTGCGATTATGAGGCACAACACCACCATAATTATTCACCACATCTTGTACGCCTAGACGTAGATTCCGAGCACGGCTATAATAACCAAGGCCTTGCCAAGCGTGGACCACTTCATCTTCGGATGCCTTTGCCAACTCTTCTAATGTAGGAAACAAACGCATCCAGTTGTCATAATAGGGCTTCATCGCCTCAATGCGGGTCTGTTGGCTCATTACCTCAGACACCCACACCTTATAAGGGTCCCCGCAGTCACGCCACGGCAAATCCCGTTTATTTACATCATACCACGCCAACAACTGTGGCACCCACTTGGGGTTATTCATCTCTTTCATAGTTCCTCAATATAGGTATATGTGAAAGCACATCCTATACTTTCACTACACTCTATTCATTAATATATACATCGATACGAGCCAACAATTCACTTTCCATGACTGTGTCGACCTCTGTTAAACGCATGTCCTCAACATGACTGTTATCTGGACCAAATCGGATAGGCCCCTTTAGCAACTTGCCCTCTAATAGCATAGGAAGCCACGTACGGTCCCCTTCCCACATATGCTCATAAGGGACATCGACCAATGTAAACCAATGCGGCTCCATCTCGTCTGATTCAATGGGGTTTACATCGGTAACGCGCACAAAATATACATAACCCACATGAGTTAGACTTTCATCATAGGGAAACTGAAAGTCAAAAAGGGCTACGCATTCTAGATCAGACGCATCAACGCGTATGCCCGATTCCTCATATAGTTCACGAACGGCGCATTGGCGAAAGCTTTCACCAGCATTGATTTTACCACCAAAACCATTATATTTATCGGCACCAAAGCCGCGTTTTTTACGGCCCAGCAAAATTCTATGTTGTTCATCTATGGGAAATACCAAGGTTGTCGGTTTCATAAGACCTCCTATAATTTGGTAAAGATTATTAATATATTATACCATTATTTCATGTGTAATACTGTCATTTATGGTATGATTAAGGGTATGAGATGAAAGGAGGCGCACCATGAACGAACCACTTATATTTGATATTGCACTAGGGCGCACAAAGCCTGTAAATATGCGTGATGCAAGCGTGCGCTGTCCATTCTGCGACCGTTCAAAATTAACAGATATTCTGGCACAAGATGGTCACATCATATGGCTCATGAATAAATATCCTGTTTTGCAGGACACGTGGCCTACGGTCATCATTGAAACAGAAGGCGACCAAGGCGAATTATCTACCCTTTCCGTTGATGATGCAACACGAATCATTCAATTCGGTCTAGATAAATGGCATGAAACAATAGCCACAAAAGAATATAAATCCGTTCTATTCTTTAAAAATCACGGTCCTATGTCGGGCGGTTCCATACGCCATCCTCACAGCCAAATTATAGGCCTACGCAACTACGATTATCACGAGGACATTACGGTCAAGAACATGAATGGCTGGCTATTACACGAAGATCAGGACATCCGCATCACCTTATCCAAACACCCTATTATTGGATTCTTTGAATACAATTTGCGGTATAAACCTGATGCACCTGTCCGTTCCATCGCCATGCGATTACAACAGACCATACGTTATGTGCTAGATAGCTTAGCAAAATTTTCTCAATCCTATAACTATTTCTTCTATCAACTAGAAGATGGTTACGAATATATCAAGGTGATTCCTCGCTACATTACAACGCCGCTCTACGTGGGCTATAAAATTCCACAAACATGCAACGACGAACGAGCTGCGAAGATTTTACACAATATTACACCCTATTTTGAATTAAAATAAGAATCCTCTGCTACGAGTTCCGTAGATTAGAGGACTCTAGTAAGGATATATATGAACATTTATGCCATTGGAGACCTTCATCTATCGGGTAATCCACCTACGAAGCCGATGAACATATTCGGTCCCCACTGGGACAATCATTGGCAACGTATAAGAGAACATTGGCTGTCCACCGTCACCGATGAGGACATTATCTTTCTCGTAGGCGATATGAGCTGGGCTTTGCGCCTCGATGAAGCACTCTACGACCTCAAGGAAATCGCCAGCCTTCCAGGCCAAAAATTTATGATTCGTGGCAACCACGATTATTGGTGGTCCTCTGCCAACAAGATGAAAAATGCTATGGGCGATGCTATTACCTTTTTACAAGGTCACGGTACGGCCCGCATCATCAATTTAACAACTCAGGTTAATGCCTTAACTGGTGAAAGCCAGACTTCTAAACAACAATGTATCTTGGCCTTTGGTGGCACCCGCGGATATATTTGTCCTGATGACGCTAGCTTTGAACCAGATACAGATCAATCTATCTATGATAGAGAAATCTTGCGTACCGAATCGGCATTACAAGAAATGGAGCACGCTATCCAAGCATTGCAAAAGGACCATATTGAAACACAGAATACAGATGAGCCACTACCTGTAACACGTATTTTACTATTACATTATCCACCATTCAATGAAAATAACGCCCCATCAGGCTTTACAGACCTCATGGAGCGCTACCAAGTCGATATATGCATATTCGGCCATTTACATGACCAGAATTCATTCAAACGAATTCCATCTACATATGGAAATACTAAGTTAGAACTAGTTTCTGCAGATTATGCAGAATTTAAAATACAAAAGATATTATAATCAAGATTCTTATGTTACATCATATGTGAAACATTGAAATTTATAAGTACAATACGAGATAAGGAGCATTATGAGTCGCATTCATAAAGAGCATTTACAAGCAGGCTATATCTTCGGCGATACAATCAATCAAGAATACATCTACTTGCCATCCGGCGAGGTAGGCACAGATCATCCATTAGCAGTCCTCGAAACACCTACAAAACGAGAGGACCTCACATTGGACGAAGCGGTTCATATGATTGATACGCTAACATTAAAACGGTGTAGCCATCCTACATTAGGTAAAAAATCATTTTAACCCAAGAACCCACCATGTCCTAGTGCAATACAGTCTTCTTTTGTAATCTCATCGTCTGCGATGAGGCGTGGTACGATTTCATCAAAGGCTGTTGGTTTGCTAAACAATACACCACCTGGTACGCCTAGTATTGGTGTACCATCGGCACAGTATGCGATGCAAACCATAGAGCCTGGCAATACAGGAAGTCCATAGGTTACAACGCGGTCTGCGTAGCGTTTAATGGCACCTGGTGTTAAATCATCAGGGTCTACGCTCATACCGCCGGTGCAGAATATGATGTCTGCGCCCGCCGCTTTCACCTTGTCGATAGCAGCCACAATATCGTCCGTGTTATCCGTTACGATTTCATGGGCGATTTTTTTCACCCCAAATGGCGCGCAACGTTCTTCAATGATGGGGGTGAAAGCATCTTTAATGCGCCCTTCAAATACCTCAGAACCTGTCGTAACGATGCCCATTGTTTTGCGCACGAATGGTTTGATGTTTAAGATAGGTCCACCAATTTTTTGAGCCTCTGTTACTTGTTGTTCTTCTAGCAATAAAGGAATACAACGCATACCAGCGATTTTATCGCCTGCTTTCACAGGTGTATTATTCAATTTTGTAACGATGGTCAATTCACCGATTCTATTGATAGCATATAATTTTTCTACATCTACCTTGAGTAGGCCATCAACATCGGCAATGGCCTCTATTTTGCCTTGTGCCATAGGACCATCATGCATATGGTCGCCCTTGGCAATGGCATATAAGGCACGAGCCACATCTTCTTCATGGAGGAAGCCTTCATCTTCCGGTTCCATCACATAAATATGTTCTTTACCAAGATCGAGTAATTTTGGCACATCTGCTTCTGTAATCACATGACCGCGGCGGAATGGTGTGTCTTTCACCTCGCCGATGACGATGCGCACAATATCGTGTACCAATGCATGTCCTACAGCATCTTGTACTTTTATTTCTTTCATAATCTAACCTTTCAATATCTATTCTATTTCATGTATATCAAACGTAATATATAGCAATATATTTACTATATCATATGAATGACAGTAGCTAATATGCATTTACGCACATACGAGTTTAGCAATCCACATACCGATGGCACAGAGGGCTAAACCGCCGAGAATTTGCACCGCTCCATAGAATAGAACATCTGTAACATCACCGGATGTTAAGAGCTGTAAGAGCTCAAAGGCAAATGTAGAGAACGTCGTAAAGGCACCAAGTCCACCAACGACTAAGAAGAACCGAACCCATTGAGGCCAGTCGGGTCTACAGAGATAGGCACCTAAGATAATACCAATGATTAAACACCCGATTAAATTAACCGTAATTGTACCAAATGGATAGGGGCCTAAGCGCGCCATCACCCATTCACCTACCACCGTTCGCGCTAGTGCACCAAGGGCACCGCCGCAGGCGATAGCTATATATTTTTCCATAATAGATCTCCATAATTTTAACGATTCGTGTAATTATCATATATACATAATAATTATCACATATTACGTATTAGTCAACAATGTATTTGCTAAGTATACTAAAAGCACAAGGTAGGGATCGGAAAGGAGGTCTTATGAAGGATCCTACACTTACAATGCCGGCCTACCGACGGAATCATTATCAGGACCCAAAATTTCAGCAACAGTATATGTGCTTGGGTCACAAAATCTCTACCCTGCGAACGTCGATGGGCATTTCACAACGACAATTGGCCGATGTCGTGGGCATTAGTCGCAGCTATTTGAGTAAATTAGAATGTGGATACGGAATATCAGGCGTATCCATTGAGGTAGTATTTAAAATTGCTTATTGCCTCAATATTTCTACCAGTCAATTGCTACATCTTCGTATGCAAGACTATAAATCCTGTAATAGACATCTTTCTAAACATTATGAAAGAGTCGAATTTTTCCGACGAGCACACCAGCGCTTTTTGGAACTAAAAAAACGTCTCTAATCTATAGACCTCATATGAATAGAGACAGAATTAATTCTTTATTACACTCTCTTCTATTCAATTAAAACAACATTATATAACCTTCCAAAAATTAGATTAACAAAATAAAGTAATTCCTACTTAACACGTACAACATATAAAAGATATATCACCCCTTACAATATCTTATATATGACTTTGCAAAACAAAGGACCCTATTTAGGGTCCTTTTTACTATGTCTATGCAGTTTTTATACTTCGTTCAAGTTCTTGTCTTGTAATTCCGCATTAGCCCGTTTAAAGATAAACGCATTATTGATATGCTTGCGCATCGCATTTTCTGCGGCCACTTCGTCGTGACGTTCAATGGCATCTACGATGTGATCATGTTCATCGTCACAATCGTGTGTGCGCACTGCATTGAAGGAACTCAAATACATATCGCGATTTACTCGTTCACGGAAATCGGCTAAGTAATCAACAACGCGATCATTGCCGGAGAATTGAGCAATCATGCTGTGGAATCGGCTATTAACCTCTACGCGTGCCGTAGCGTCCTCAATGGCATGCATTTCCTTGCATAATTCCTTAAGCTCTGCCACTTGTTCTGGCGTAGCGTGACGAGCACACAAACGCGCCCCCAAACCTTCCATAACCTCTCGGCATTGATATAGCGCCACGATTTCTTCTGGTGTATCCGCCTTAACAGTAACACCCTTCCATGGCACGATAACAACAAGGTTATCTTTTGCTAATTTTCTGAAAGCTTCGCGAACTGGCGTTGCACTGACTTTGAGCTGTTCTGCGATCTTAACTTCATTTAGTTTTTCTTGCGGTAATAGCTCCCCTGTTAAAATAGCCTGTTTCAAGGTCACATAAACTTGTTCACTTAAAGGCAATCGTTCAATTGAATCTACAGCGGAAAAATGATACACATCTTTTGGTTCTTTTGTACCCTTCACGTCTTTTGTCATATTTCTAGCCTTAGGTCCCCTCTAATGTTTACACGCTTTCATACTTTCAATGAACGCCTAAAATGAGTATAATAGAATGTAAGCATTTTTATATACGAACACATGTATATATAATAATTGTATACCCTATAATTATAAGTCCCGTACATATGACTGTCAATTTCAAGATAGTCACAGTTAAAAAGTGAGGAAGTTACCCCTATGAGTCGTTGTTTGGTTATCATTAACCCTGTATCTGGCGGCGGTGCAGCACGCCGATACGCCCTTGATTTACAGTGGAAATTGAGCACCCTTTTTGACACAATTGAAGTTAAATTTACCACCGGTGCCGACGATGCAACCCATTTTGCAAAGGCCGCTTGTGAAGATGGTTTTGATGCCATTTTCTGCATGGGTGGCGATGGTACCGTTAATGAAACGGTAAATGGTATCGCTCAAGGTGGTTTCAAAGCAACCTTTGGCTTTATTCCGGTAGGAACCGTCAACGATATGTCTCGTGCTCTCGGCATTCCACAACGACCATTAGAGGCGATTCGCCGCCTCGATATCAACCAAGTTCGCTGCATCGATATTGGTCGCTGCAACGATAAATACTTCTGCAATAACATTGCAGCCGGTGTCATTCCAAAGGTTATCGAAGAGGTAACGCCAAAGGAAAAGCGCATCTTAGGTCCATTGGCCTACTTCTTGCGCGCCGGTCAAGCCCTCTTCACCACAAAGGACTATACATACCGCATTCAAACGGAAGATGATGATTTCATTTGCAAATCACCACTTGTATTAGCCCTACTCACCAACGTAGTGTCTAGTTTTGAACGCTTTATGCCAGAGGCTTCCGTAGACGATGGGTATATGCGCCTCGTTATTTTTAAGGAATACTTTATCCTCGACATCTTCAAGGTTCTACCTCTTATCCTAAGTGGCGCCATCTATAACTCTAGCAATACTACTACATTGACGGTCAAAAAAGCTCATATCGAACTATTGAGCAATATAGATAATTTACCAACCAACATGGATGGTGACGCAGGTCCTTATATGCCTGTAGACCTTGAGGTATTACCACGGGTCCTCAAGGTATTTGCACCGACAAAACATCAAAAGAAAAAACCGCTTCTCTAAGCGATACGAACCCCCTTTGCTGGCACACCAGTAAAGGGGGTTCGTATTATGCTAAGTCGATTGTCTTATATAGGCTTACAATAGAACCGCTTCATGTAAGCGGAAGCTATAAATATAACTTGCTTTCACAGGCATATTTGTCAATCGTTCTAGGGCCTCTTTGTAGAGGTCCATTTGTATTTTATAGCGACGAATGAGCTCATCTCCACTCTTAACGCGATCCGTCTTATAGTCCACGAGGACCCATTGATCATCTTCTACAAAGACCGTATCGATAATCCCTTGTAAGAATAGACGCTCACCATTCTCTACATCAGGATATACCCGATTACCGTCAAAAAGCATGCTAAACGGCAATTCTCGTTCCACTCGTTTTGATGCAATGAGACGCTGGCCAAGATCAGAGTTAAAGAATCCATATAAGCTACGATCACTTAATAGACTGCGTTCCTCATCACTAAATTTACCTTCTGCTTGCAATGAATCGAGCATATCTGTCATGGATGTTTGTGTATACTTTTTAACAGGTAGCCATTGCATCGCTTCATGCATCAATGTACCCCATTGCGCACCCGTTACGACCTCATCAGCTACTGCAATAGCCAGTGGTTTACGACCAAATACGGAATCGGCTAGCTCCGTTCCACTAATAGTAGGAATGCTTGTATCTAATATGGCATTCTCACCAGTCGTATCCTCAGTTATATCACAGGATATTACTGGTTTCTGTTGCATCGATACATCTGTAGCCGATACTGCCTCCGCATCACGTTCGGCAAATCTCCGTTTCAATTCACTAACAGAAATCTTAGCCGTCGTCTTGGCGGCTACAAGATTTGGATAGGTGAAAGCAAAGCGCTGTACGATTTCCTCTGGCAATGCTACATCATTTACCTTACCTAATACGCGAACCGTATTGATGGTCGTTTCATCCACATCCGCCTTGTAATCTAAATCTCCATAAAGAGAACCATCATGAATCTCTACCTTTACCTGACATTGACGGTCGAGCAAGTCAAAATTTGTTTCTCCTTCGAGTTCAATGATATTGCGAAGTGGTGCACCCCCATCTAGATGACGGGCGAAGGCGATGAGTAGCCAATGCAAATAGGAATTACCAGCTTTGATTAGATCGGCACCTAATGCTTGGGTCTGCGTCAAGGCCGCATGTTTTATATGAGCGCCAACGCCCTTTTCCTTTTTGATTTCCTTGTTAATATATCCGGTCAAGAATAGTTTATCCCGTGCTCGTGTCAATGCAACGTAGAGGATACGCTGTTCTTCGGCTTTCATAGCATCCGATTTGATGGATTTACAATAGAGCCACGGCATGGACGGATAGGATACGCGAATGTCTGGGTAGTAGCCCTTTAATCCGATACCGCCATTTTTATCGACTAATAACGGAGAATTAAAGTCCATGGTATTGAACTTCTTTTGTACGCCAGACAGGAATACAACAGGGAATTCAAGGCCCTTACTTTTGTGGATGGTCATAAGGCGCACTACGTCATCTGCTTCGGTAACTACATTGGCAACGGCCATATCTTGATTGCTATCGCGTAAGCTTTCAACAAAGCGAAGGAACCTAAAGAGCCCTCGGAATCCGGAGGATTCAAATCCCTTAGCCCGTTCATAGAGGGCCATCACATTGGCGCGACGCACGAGGCCATTCGGCATGGCGCCTACGTAGTTCACGTAGTCCAATGTTTCGTAAACATCCCACAACAAATCAGCTACACCATGACGGCGAGATAATGTGCGCCAACGCTCAATATGAGCGATAAATTGGAGCAACCGTTCATCTTGAGCCTGTTCTGCGTAGAGAGGCATAACAGACCATAAAGAACCGTCGCCGGTAAGGCGCAACGCCCCTAATTCATTCGCATCGAGGCCTACGAGCCCAGAATGCAATACGGCGGCCATCGGCAAATCTTGCTCTGGATTGTCGATGATTTGTAACAATGACAAGAGCAATTGAATTTCTTGCGCTTCAAAATAGCCATCTCGTTCATTAACAACGGCGGGAATACCGGCTTGGCGCATAGCTGCTACGGCCCGCGTACCCCAACCAGCGAGGGATCTGCGCAATACGGCAAAGTCGCGCCATTGAATTTGGCGGAACGAGCCATCCGCATTTTGCACCTGTTTCTTCGAAGCGTGCAATTCCTTGATTTTTTGGATGATAAAATCAAGTTCTCGTTCATTGTTCTCCGGTTCATCGCCTGCGATTTCGGAATCACCATCGGTCTCTTCAGAACGATTCGTATCGCTCGTATCCAAGAGATGTAATTCTACAGCGCCGCCCACCCAATCGGATGGCGCATCTTCTACAATACGGCCCGGTATGAGCGATTCTTTTTCGCCATAATCAAGCTCCGCTGCCTCTTGGGTCATAATTTGGTAGAAAATAAAATTCGTAGTGGTCAAAATATTTTCATGAGACCGGAAATTCTTAGCCAAATCAATGCGTCGCTCTACGGCGTCATTCATGAGCCCATACGTATTGTACTTGTTCATAAATAGCGAACTATCTGCCATACGGAAACTATAAATCGCTTGCTTCACATCGCCTACGTAGAAACGATTATCCACCCGTGAAATGAGATTGATAATGGTTTCTTGTACACCATTCGTATCTTGGCATTCGTCCACCATGATTTCTTTGAACGTATCTTGTAGTTCAAGGGCCACTTCGGATGGTTTTGGATTATCTTCTGTGCCCGGTTCCACAAGGAGTGCCAAGCAGAGATGTTCCAAGTCGCTAAAGTCCATGATACCCTGCTCTATTTTAGCCTCGTCATAGGCTTTATGAAAGGCGATAGTCAATTCTACAAGGTTATGAATGAGCGGATATTGGTCTTTAAATTGTTGTTGCAATACAGCTTCATCAATATGGAATAGACC
The DNA here is from genome assembly GCF_000524355.1 of Veillonella sp. ICM51a. NCBI lineage: Bacteria > Bacillati > Bacillota > Negativicutes > Veillonellales > Veillonellaceae > Veillonella > Veillonella sp. ICM51a. The sequence continues at coordinate 42,709 of NZ_JAPX01000015.1, read as the reverse complement.
ATTTTTCATCCCCTTTAAACTATCCTTGTTTTGAGAGCCTAGCGATTTAAATTCATCTGCTAACGCACCATCGACTTCGCCCTTTTCTAAGGCCTTGCCAAGGCTTGTAAAACTTGCTTTTGTAAAGGTATCTAAGTTACGGCATACATCGACCATATCGGACCAAGTCTCTGCCCCTTTTAATTGTGCCAATGCGGCTAATTGCTCTTGGTATACCTTATCCCATTTCTTAGGCCCTACAGGGCTTTCAAGCAAGGGTTCCATCGCTTCGATGCGGTCTGCAATGCGGTCAATTTCGGCCTGTTGGTCATCCCACATAGCACGGCCCCACAAGGTATCTCGTAAATCCTGCTCTTGAGCAGCCTCGTACGGTTCTACGGCACGGCGCATCCATCCATCAGGATTCGATTGAGACATGGCGAATTCATAGAGACTGAGCACCTTATCTTGTAATCCTGCATCGGATTTATCATCGCTAAAGAAATCAGATAAATCAAAAATACCATACGTATTGTTTTCATAAGCCTCTTTCAAAAGGTTCTCCAACACCTCTTGTTTTAAAAGAGCCATTTCCGCTTCGTTGCCGATGCGGGCTGTTGGAGGTATATCTAGTTTATAGAAATAGGAACGAATCACCCACTGACAGAAGGAATGCAGTGTAGAAATATGTGCCGATGGCAATAGATTAAGCTGTCGCTCTAAACGCGCTTGTAACGCTTTATCATCGGTGGACTCCATAGCCTTAGCTAAGGCGACGCCAATACGAGCGCTCATTTCAGCGGCAGCGGCCTTCGTAAAGGTAACGACCATCAATTCTTGTACGGATAATGGATTCTCCATATCTTTCAAACGCGTAATAATACGCTCTACAAGAACCGCCGTTTTACCGGAACCAGCGGCAGCGGCAACAAGCAATGTTTGGGCCCCTAAATTACTGTCCTTCGGGGACATGATGGCAGATTCCTGCTCCGGTGTCCATTTAACGCCCATTGTCGTCACCTCCTGTCATAGAACTATCGTTATTAAAACTTTCACCAAAACTAGCGTCAGACTCTGCCTGATTTGATGAACCATTGAGGGCATCTCGCATTTTTTCAAGGGCATTCGCCTCATTTAGAGCGCTCAAATAATTGTATTGATTACGCTCATTATCAAAGCGACACACGGTCTTGTAATCGCAGTAGGAACAAGGAATGGCCTTATTCAACTGATACGGAGCAATGGGGAATTTACCCTTACCGATGGCAGAGCCGGTATCCGCCATAATCGATTCTGTATAGCGGCACATGATATCAAAATCGCCGGAGGATTTAACGATTTTCATATCCCCAGAATGGATGGCTCCCTTTCCTGTAATGCGAACGGGCACATAAGGACCTTTGCTCTTATAGGTGCGCAATTTTTCATCCATTTTTTCCAGCATGTCGATATCATCTGTAAAATACCCTTTATTATTAAGAGCCCCATTTGTATCCGCCAATGCTTTGGCTTCTTCATAGGACACAGGCTCACCCGCTGGCGTTCGTGGATTTTTTACATACGTATACACCACAGCAGCCGGTGTCATCGGTTGATCATGGTGTTTCTTATAAGCCGATTCTAATGCCAACAGATAGGTCATCAATTGTAATTTTAAACCGTAATAGATTTCTTGTGCATTAACCGATGTACTACCCGATTTATAGTCGATAACCATGCCATACGTATGACCATCGCATTTATATTCATCGATACGGTCAATTTGCCCAACTAAGCGTAAATAACGGTCCTCTCCAAGGGATACCTTAATAGAGTCCCATCCATTAGGACGTCCAAAATCCTGTTCTAAATACATAGTATCGAAGGAGGATCGCTTAGACCAATCAACAAGGCGCGATACTGTTTTTTGTAATGTTCTCACAACGCGCTCTTCAATAGCCTTATCATAGGCTGTTTTTTCATCCTCATCATAACGGTTTTCTTCTAATATATCCGCTGCTACGCGAGCACATAATTCTTGTTGCGCCATTTCGTCTAAATCACGCCATTGCTTATGCTCGGATAATAATTGTGTTCCCAAGCGCTCCAAATTGGCATGTAAAAAGGTACCAATTTCAGGTGCCCCAAAGGAACGAACCTTACGAGGTTCTAGTTTTAAACCATATTGAGCATAGAATTTAAATGGACATTGACGATATTTTTCAAGGCGCGTTACAGACCCAGACATATAGCCCCGTTTAAGGAATAGACCATTTACTAAGTCCGGCAAAATAACAGGAACGTCATTATTGTCTCGAATGCCACGGCTCACGTCCTCTAAGCGTGGTCTATAGACCCCATCATGGCGAGCCCAGTTATAGAGGCCCCACCACAATGGTGACACCGGTACGCCGCTAAACAAAGCCCCCCAACGTTCAGATAAGAGGGATAGACTTTGGTATGGACGCCATAGATATTCGTTCTCTGTACCATCTTGAATGGTGAAAGGAACCTCTATCGAGGACGTACAGAAACCAAGGGATTGTAACCGTTTAATAACGAGGGAACTTTCAAGGCCTTCCCCTTCATCATTAGAACCTGCGTAGGATATGGTTAAATGCTCCTCGGCCCGCGTCATCGCTAAATAGAGAAGGAAATTTTCATTAAACGCCTTTGGCAAAGCGCCTTCCGCAAGAACGATGCCAGCCTCAGCCAACGCTTCCCGTTCCCTATCCTTGATTAAGCCTTCATCGCCCATATTTTGTGGGAATACACCTTGATTAAGCCCCATCACATAGACCCGAGGCCACGATTGACTGTATGCCCGTTCTATAGTGGTAATCGCCACGTGATCGAGGGACGGAGGAATCATGGAGTAATGAACATTGTCGAGGGCCTCTTCTAAGAGGGCTAGCATTTCGTCCAACGTCAACGTTTCCGTATCGGTGAGAACCATCATTTCATCGAGGAATCCGATGACCGCATTATACATTTGCTCGTGACTGGCCTTAGATTCTAAATCGCCGTCGCGCTCAGCCTCTAGTGACCATTCATAGAGGCGCTGCGGTACTTGTAATTCTTCGAGGACTGCGTAGATGTGCTTACACCATTCCGCCCCTGTATGCGCGTCACTGGACGTGGCGAAATCGAACCAAGGTATCAAAATGTTCATGATGGCCTGTCTCGATGCATTCACGCGCTCATGTCTCGGTGCGTCTGGTTGTTCTTCATCTGAAAGCCCCGCTACGCGGCGCATATAGGACCAAGTATCTCGTTCCCACTGTAGATGATCGATACCAAATTCGAGTACATAGTTTTCTAATTCATCCACCGCCTCACGAGTAAGAGGTGTCAAATCCGTTTTCAACAGACGGAACATGATGTCACGACTATAGCTATGCTTAACAATACCGAGCAAATCCGTCATCAATTCCCCGAGCGGATGATTGTTCATAGGTCGTTGACGGTCTCCAAAGTGGGGTATGCCATAACGGGTAAACACCTTTTCCAACGTATCCCCATAGGTTTCGGATTCGCGAAGCATAATACACACATCGCGATAGCGTGCATTAGGATTGCTTTCAATATAGGAAAGGATATCACGGGCCACCCAATCCGCCTCGCGTTCTCGATTATAGGCGCTTACAAGCGGTATATGTTCATCCGTAGTATTGCGTTTACCATGAAAGAAGTTTTCTTCTAAGGATTGCAATACAGGTGTCCCTCTATGCTCTGTAAAGGACTGAAAGGACAATTTCGTTCCATATTCCTTATGAAGATTTTCCAAGATTTCAACGGAACGATTAAAGATGCCATGATGTCCCTTATTGGCTAATATACGCTTAGGATCAGCCGGTAAATCGACGGTGATTACCGACTCTACAGCAAGGTCAAAGAGCATATATAACAGTTCAAAATGAACCGGTGTAAACCAGTGAAATCCATCAACAAAGACATGGCAATTTTCCATCAATGGAGACTGTGGCAATGCATGAACAAGGTCCATGATAGGGTCCCCATCAATTTGTCCATGAAGCTGTAGTTCCTCTTCATAGGCCGACATGCATAGTGCCAATTCCCGTAATTTTTTCTGTAATACACCATTCGATACGCGCTGTGCACCAGATTCTAATTCATCAGGTCCAATGCGAAATGATCGAAACTCAGAAAATAATCCTTGCAAGACCGATGAAAACTCTGGCCGTTTAGCGGCTTGCGATAATAAGCCTAGTTCAGCCCCTTTGCGCTTCATCACAAGGCTTAATAACATGGTTCTACCCAACTGAGATATACTTTGCTGCTGAGCCTTTACATTGCCTATCGATTGATATACCTGATAAGCCAATCGGCCAAAGCCAACGACGCGGACCGTCGTAAAACCTCCGTGAGGCATAAATTCCGCAAGTTCCCGTTCCACGCGATAGGTGGCTGGCTCTGGAACGAGCAAAATAATAGGGTCACCTGGACATTCGATGATAACCTGCCGAATACGTTCATATACGGCACGGGTCTTACCGGAACCAGCGCGACCATAATACATGGTAATACTCATACTACCTCCCACAACGATGCTTATATTTAGTAATTCTGCTTATATTTCATCATCCCTAAAATAAAATATATAGCACGGATAATTTATACGACATATAAATATATATACTATTGTACACCATGGAATATCAAAATTGTATTTGACAAATTCTCATTTTTACCTTATTCTGTTTACAAAAATTAAAAAAGTTAAATTTGTTTATATTTTGTTTACATATTGACACTTATCATGTATAATGAAACCTAGATGAAGTGTTATTTGTAAAAATGTGAGATTAGGAGTCTTTATTATGAATACAAAACGAATTGCAACTGCTTTTGCCGTATTGGCAGCAACAACAGTATCTTTCTCTGCTTTCGCGGCATCCATGGATGCTAATGCACGCGCTTATGAACGCGCTGCAGCAGAACAAGCTCAATATCAATACACACCTGCAAACAGTGCCCCTGTTGCACAAGCAAGCTATGTGGCAATGCCTCCACGTCCTAACTATACACCATTGCCAGCTGTACCATATACAGCAGGTGATATGAGCCAACAAATGCCTGTTTCTAAAGACTTAGGCGATCCAATCTTTGTGGCTCCACAAACAACAGCTGTAGGCATGCAAATCATGGATCCAATTCCAAGCCCTAATGCACCTCTACAACAATCTGTAGATGCTCCAGCTACACTTACTTTCAGCAAAAGCGGTAGCGGTTATGTATCCACATACAGAAATAACCAATTGAACGCATTTGATGTATTGTTGAACGGCCGTTCTTATACATTCGATTTACCAGCTTATACAAATGGTTACCAAGTAAAAACTGCAAGTTCTTACAACCGTGCTGGTAATGGCATCGCTAATGTATTTACAACAAATGTTATTACAGAAGCAATCGTAAACAACACATCCTTACGCGTTACTGTTAACATGACACAACCTACATCCGTAGCAGCATCCAAATTACGCGCTATGCAACAAACTGGCCAAGTAACATTGGGCGAAGTTTCCACATTGTTCGCTTATAATGAAAGCTATGATGGCGTAAAACAAGCTGCTAACTACGATGTATACAACAATAATGGTCGTTTCATCGTTGTAAAATCCGGCGCAGTAACAGTTCCAAATGGTGCACAACATCCATATGCAACAGCTATGTTCGCCATCACTGATGATACTGTAGCAGCTGTAACGGTTTCTGGTAACAGTGGTGAAACTTATGAGCTTGTGAAAGGTACCGCTTACGCTATTGCAGCTTCTGCACACGCTGCAGCTGACAAAACATCCAAACAAAAATAATTGACCTCCAGTGTACGACTTATGTCGAGCACTACATATAATGAAAAGAGCACATCCTACGGGAACGTGCTCTTTTCTACTATAATCGTGTAAATGTTTCCAATGCCTTATAAGCCATCAAGCGATAGCCTCGCTCATTTGGATGAACCTCTCCTGCAAATACGATTTGACCGATTTGATCGGCTTCATGAAGAACGGTGTAAAAATCGATAGTTCGTAAACCATGTTCTCTTGCATATTCTTGTAAACGACGGTTTACATCCACTACCACATGATTAAGTCCATCCATTTCACTATCGATTTGTGTTTCAAGGCCCATGATAACATGACCCTTTTCACCGGCTATAGTAGCGGCTTTAATGAGTTTGTTATATACGTAGTCGCTATCGCGATTTTGCAAAATATCGTTCGTACCGCACATAATGCATATATATCGGTCATCTTCATAGGACTTGTCGATACACCAGGATTCTAAATAATTGATTAAACCTTGCACAGATAATCCATCAATACCGTGATTTTCCATATGATATGCGGGTAGTGCGGCACTACACAGTTCAACCCAACCGAGACCTTCTCTCACATCATATCCACGGGTGATACTATCGCCAAAACATATTATATTCATGAAATCCTCCCTGTACATTAATTCATCTACATTGTAAAATATATATGTATAAAGTACAATATGTTACTCATTTTCATGTATTTTTAAGTACAATATGGTACACTTTTTTCACATGGAGAGGAGAATTATAATGAAATATTTTTTAGCTCTCGTGGGAACCCTATTGTGTACCACGCAATCGGGATTTGCCATATCACAATATGAAATAGAGCAAAAGCCCACTCAATATCAGCTAGCGTATTCTAGTGATACCGAGCATATGTATGTCGACCTTAGCTCAATTCATACAAAACAGACTGCTGCTAATTATAAAACGGTACAAGCTCGACTATTGAGCTTATACACTAAAAATAACGTAATTGCAGACTATGATACAAACTTCACATTTTATAGACAACAACCTAATGCACCGGTAACGATGACTGCGTGGAAAATATCGAAGCCAACATTCTATGCGGAAAATGGGTATCCTATCGATACATTACCGCAACAACGGTTAGCAAAGGATTACGGTCAACATGTGGCGGCGCCAAATAGCCCATCACAACGCATTGGGGAATTTATCTATAATACGTCTAAAGAGATGGAAAAGATTACTTATACATATGATAATCCATATATTCCACCTCAAGTATTTCCTCCTGTAGTCGATCAACAGACACGGACCATATTATTTGGTCTCATGCCTCCTACAGATGCTGTTATTTCTACGCCAATGGATCGTGTTATACCAGCACCTCCAGCACCTCCAACTAATATGCAACCAAGCTTGCAACCAGGTCATATAGGCGGACCTAACCCAGATAGCTTAGGTGATCGTGGGCGCTTCTCACCAAATTTAAATGCACTTCAAACGGGTAAATTCCAACCATCTAATCCAAATATTGCTCTTCTGGATCGACAAGGACCTCCTGGCCCTCAAGGTTTTAGAGATAACAAGAATCGCGATAATCACCGCAACGATGGTAATCGTGACAGCGGCGGTCGTAATGGCAATGGTCGCGGAGATGGTGGCCATGGCGGTGGTCAAGGTCCTCATTAATTATTATTTACAAAAACATTTAGAAATACGAAAACCCTCATCGTTATTGATGAGGGTTTGTTTTATGGCTTTCACAAGGAAAATTTATTTTTTTAGTTTTACAAAGAACAAGGCAACGGCACCGATAACTGGTGCAATAGCAAGGGTCATCAATGCAGATTTATAGCTACCAGTTGCAGTTAGCATACTACCTAAAATCATAGGCGCCAACATAACGCCGATTTGATTGAATAAGTTTACAAAGCCTGCCGTAGTACCTCGCAAGTGAGGTTCTGCTGATTGTACAACGAGAGCATTCGTCAACGCACTGTGCATGAATGCGCCAATACCAAGAATTGGACCTGTAATAAAGAGCATATCTGGGTTTGTGGTGCTCGCAAAGAGTATTAAGGCCGGACCAAATAAGAACATAACGAGTGCTGTTAAATGGTTTTTCTTAATCGGCAAAATATCGGATAAAATACCGATGGTTGGCTTTGCAATAAGTGCAGCCAAGCCAAAAGCGGACATAACATGACCTGCATAGATGGCATTAACACCTAGTTGTTTTACCATGTACAAGTTTGACCATTGAGCCACCGCCCATGTAGCACCGGTAGCGAAAAAGCCGGCAAACGCAAGGCAACGAATATTGCGATTTTTTAATACGTGAAGCAAGTTTTCTTTTATGGATGGCTTTTCTCCTACAGGAACCGCTTCGATATGAGCCTCCGCTTCACGTTGAGCTAGGATTTCAGCACTTGGCTTACGAACTGTAAAGTAGCTAAGTATAAAGATAAGAACTGGCAACATAGCAGTTAAGAGGAATGCATTTTGCCAACCATAATTCGTTGCTACATAAGGGGCATATAAATTTACAGTCGCCACCCCAAGCGATGTACAAGACATGAAAATACCAACGGCTGCGCCACGTTGATTAGGACCAAAGTAATCCCCTATAGCACTCAAGCAAGAGGCTTGTACAGGACCGGATACGATACCCAATAAGAAACGCAACACCCATCCATAGGTATAATTATCAATGGTACTCATCAATGCGGTAATGACTGCCATGGCGAGTAAACTAACCAATATAGTATAACGATAACCGATTCTATCCGCTAAGATACCACCAGGTAATACCATGATGGCATAGCCCATGTAAAAGGCGGATAAATAGGTCGTCCCCATTTGTGGCGTAAAATTCAATGCTTCATTGACAATCGGCATCAATGACGCCCAAGATAGACGCATAACAAAGCTAATCAAAAATGTTAGCCAAACGCTGACGAGAATTAAAATCTGAGTTCGCGAGAAACCAATTCTACTCATACGAGCTCCTTTCTATAGAAAAATAACATATAGAGATATCATACTATAAATAGAAAGAGTTTTTCAAACTAAAAAAAGAACCCTCTACCGATTAGATAAAGGGTTCTCTATAGTACTATACAAGGCACGGGCTCCAATTGCCTTACCAAGTATAGTACTAAATCAAAAGAAACGAGCAACAGGCAACAAATGGCCCAACCGGTCTCTAAAGATTCATAAAATTGAATGGCGGAGAGGGTGGGATTCGAACCCACGGCCCCTTGCGGAGTCACTGGTTTTCAAGACCAGCTCCTTAAACCACTCGGACACCTCTCCATATTGATATATTATAGCAGATTTGTATTGAAGTGTGCAACAATTGAATATAGGTAACCTCAGATATCTCCCATGTAGAACTACTTATATTAGAGACAAAAAAGCTGGCCTAAAGCCAGCTTTCAGCATATCTATTATAGTTATTATCTTAGAAAAGATCTTTTTTCCACATGCCAATAATGGCCACGATGGAACAGGCCACGGAGATGCCCACAACCTCAAAGAAACCATTTTCATCGTTTTGAAACGGCAATGGCACGTTGGTCCCCCACAAGCTAAAGATGATGGTCGGTACGGCCAGGGTAATCGTCAAGGCTGCCAACATTTTCATAACCATATTAAGGTTGTTTGAAATGATGGATGTAAAGGCGTTCATCATGTTCATCAAGATATTAGAATACATTTCAACCATTTCTATGGCCTGTTTATTCTCGATGATAACGTCCTCTAATAGATCCTCATCTTCCTCATACATCTTGAGAAGGTGTTTATAGGAACTGTGACCACGCAAACGCAATAAACGTTCCATAACGGTACCATTCGTACGCAAGGCGGACGTAAAGTATGTCATGGATTTCTGTAATTCCAACAATTGGAAGAAGTCCTTGTTCTTTGTAGTATGACGCAATTGGACTTCGATATCGTCGGTACGACGGTTGATTTGTTGCAAGTAACGCAAGAACATGGTCGCCGTGCGATACAAAATTTGGAACAAGAAACGGGTCTTTTTATACGTATAGAACGTAGAAATCTGATTAGAAATAAACGGATAAAGCACTTCAGATTCTTCTAAACAGATGGTAATAAAGAAATCTGGCGTCAAAAAGATACCAAGTGGCACCGTATCGTACATATCATTGCCGCGAACAACAGGAATGTTGATAACAACAAAGATATAATTGTCCTCTAACTCCACGTGAGAACGTTCTTCCATATCGAGGGCGGTCTTTAATACGTCTGTAGGAATTTCCGTCAGAATATTGATAAGGGATAACTCATCGGGGTCTGGGTTCACCAAATTTACCCATGAACCTTTTGTGGCATCTGATACCGTGTAATCGGCTACTAATTCTTCTTCTATGTGCTTGTACACCGTAATCATGTTATCCCTCCTTCCGAGCGAAAATACTGTATCTCATCTTTAAAATTATATACTATTTAGGTGTACTATTCAATTCTCTTGTGAAAGTTTTACATAGAAAAACTGCTCCTCATTGCCTAATACAATGTAGGAGCAGTTTATTATCTATCAGTATTATTTTCTACTTAAGATGCGGACAGAGTTTAAGATACAAAGGATGGATACGCCTGTATCGCCAAATACAGCCCACCACATGGATGCATAGCCTAAGATGCCAAGCAACATGATAAGGATTTTAACAGCAATGGCGAATACAACGTTTTGCCAAGCCACGCGCAATGTTGATTTGGACAAATCAAGAATATGTGCAATAGCGGTCAAAGATGGACGCATGAACACAACGTCGGCCGCTTCGATAGCCGCATCAGCGCCGCTACCCATCGCACCACCTACGTCAGCACCAGCAAGAACTGGCGCATCATTGATGCCATCGCCTACGAACATGGTAGGACCATATTCAGAGCGAATATCTTGAACAACGGATAATTTATCTTGAGGCAATAGTTGAGCACGTACTGCGCTTACACCCGTTTCTTTGGCGATATAGTTAGCGCTTGCTTCAGCATCACCAGTAAGCATAACAGTTTTAATATCTTGACGATTAAGATCAGCAATCGCTTCAGCAGAATCTGGACGAGCTTCATCGGCGATGATAATACGGCCAAGGTATGTATTACCTTCGGCTACAAGAACTTCTGTACCGTATTCAGCAGGTTCTGTTGGATAGCCTTGTACATCATAGCGTTCCATAAGGCGACGGTTACCAACAAGTACTTGTTGACCATCTGCCATACCTACCATGCCTTCGCCAGCTAATTCCTGAACGAAATCGGAAGGTTCCACTGTAAGGCCTTGATCTTTTGCTTCAGAAACAATGCTTGTTGCTATTGGATGTGTAGATACAGCTTCGATAGCTGCCGCCATGGATAATAATTGACCAGAACTTACATGGGAGCCTACAGTTTCTACGTTGTGAACTTTGAACTCACCAGATGTAATAGTACCTGTTTTATCAAGAGCTACTGCTTTCACATTAGCCAATGCTTCGATAACACGACCACCTTTAAGCAAGATGCCATGTTTGGATGCGTTACCAATACCGGAGAAGAATGCAAGTGGCACGCTTAGCACCAATGCACATGGACAAGAAATAACAAGGAATGTTAAGGCTGTATAAATCCATCTATGCCATTCGCCAGTAATGAGGGATGGAATAATCGCAACAGCAAGGGCAAGGGCTACTACGATTGGAGTATATACACGAGCAAAGCGCGTAATGAATTTATCGATTTTAGGTTTCGATGCAGCTGCATTTTCAACAGCATCAAGAATTTTAGTAACCATGGATTCTTCTAGAACCTTATCGACGCGCATCGTAATACGTCCAGTTTCATTGATGCAGCCAGACATCAATTGTGTACCTGGTTCTGCGCGAACAGGTACTGGTTCGCCGGTTACAGGAGCCGTATTGACGCGAGTTTCACCTTCAAGAATCGTACCGTCTAGAGGAATCAAATCGCCAGGACGAACTTCAATAGTCCAGCCCACCTCAACCTTTTCAGGGGACATAACTACAATTTCGCCACCGCCGCATGTATCTATGACGCGCACCTCTTGAGGACGCATATCTACAGCATTCATGATTTCTGTACGGCTACGATCTGTTGCTTTTTCTTCAAAGAATTCACCGATACGGTAGAATAAAATAACACCAACCGCTTCAGGCAATGCATCGATAGCGATGGCACCTAATGTAGCGATGGACATCAAGAAGTTTTCATCAAATATTTCACCCTTTAAGATATTACGCGCTGCTGTACGCAATACAGGAAATGCAAGGAGTACATAAGCAACGTAGTAAATCGGAGTTTCAATAGATTCTGGCAATCCGATGGATGGAACAAAGGAAGTCAATGCATCATAGATCATAAATAATAGACCTACTACGATAACTGCAATTGTTACAGAGTCATTGTCCTGATTGTTTTCACGGCCATCATCCACAGCCGCTTTAGATTTACGTTCGTAATCAGCTACTGTTACGCCCTCTTCGATAGCATCACAGATATCTTGAATGTCACGCTTAAGAGCCTCACGGTCCTCCCAAGAGCCAGTTAATTTTAATTGATGGGTAGCAAGTGTAAAGTTAGCTGTTTCTACCACATCCATTTTACGGATACGATCTTCGATTTTCGCTCCACAGTTCGGACAGTTTAAATTCTTTAGAAGTAATGTTTCTTCCATGATATCTCCTTTATCTATATTTGAAAGCACAGAAAGCTTTCATCCTATATGAATTAAAGCAACATATGAATGTTCGTTCATATATTATTTTAATAGAATTTATACTATATGTCAAGAAAAATTATCAAAATTAATAAGATGTAAAACAGCCCATACGTATCACCTATACGCATGGGCTAATTCTATATTCTTACATTATAGTATTTACTATTTTCATTCATAAAGATTGATTTCTTTTATATCTTTAAAGGTAATGACAATCCCCTCTATAGACATAGTATGAGCCGTCTTGTTTATCAGCTCTATAGCACCCACTAGTTCCGTATAACAATGACCGTTGTAATATAGGACTCGCACAAAATTCCCGTCTGTCAATGATTGGATTGTACGATTTAGTTCCTCTAGTTGGTCCTCAGATAACTCTACACGAACCTCCTTAGGCCGTGCTACGGCTGCCAGCAATGTTTCAAATCCCTTTAACGCCGCAAAAGGCATAAATTGTTTAGCCCGTTGCAAGCGCGACATCCGATGTTTCATGAATGTATACCTTCCCTCACGCAATACATCAATTCCTATTGTAAAATCTACTCTCCATTATGACCGCCTACCAATGTATTTCTAAACTGCATGGTCCCTTCTTCTTGCAAGCTAGATGCACGAAGGATAGCATTTTTACCAAAACGTCCTTTAATATTCAGCATGGTTTTCTGTATATGTTCCTCTTGCTCTGCTATATCCGTTAATGCATTACTAAACAGGTCCATTTCAGTCGGTACAGCGGCCTTATTAACTAAATCTTCAAAGCTAACGGCAATGCGTCGTATCAACTCATGAGGCCGTTTATATTTATCAAACAAGGCTAGTACAGCTGGACATAACTCTTGAAATGAGTCCGTATAATGCGCTAAGGTCCTAGATCCACCAGTGGACTTTACATCCTCTGCTGCATAGCCAATGTGAACATGAATACACTTTGTAACTGCCTTAATCTGTAACAGTTCAAGGACTAAGGACTCTACCATTTCACGCATGGGCAATCGCGCCTCATCAGCCGTATAATTGCGCAATAGAATTTGGCTTTGTGAAAGGGAATGTTTAGACGGTCTATAGGCGTGAATATCGGCAATAGTGCAGCTTTCACGACCCCACGCATGATCGATTAACAGCTCTGCGTTCACACCGAATTCCTTATACAGTTTATGTTCCGGTACTTGGGTGATGCCATGCAAATCAAAGGCGCCAAATTTACGTAAACGATTGGCAATACCGCTGCCGATTTGCCAAATATCCGTAATCGGCTGATGATACCAAATTTGCTCCTTAAAAAGGTTTTCATCAAGATACCCGATAAAATCCAGCGCATGCTTAGCCAGTATATCGAGGGCAATTTTAGCGAGAAATAAGTTAGTCCCAATGCCAACAGTAGCGTAAATATGAGTAGCGTCGAGCACCGCATCAAGCAGGAGTTGAGCCAACTGACGAGGCGTTTTCTTGTACAAATTCGTATATGGCGTGATGTCTATAAAGTATTCATCAATAGAATACACATGAATATCCTCAGGGGATATGTAATTTAGTAGCGTCCCATAAATCTGCGCCGACGCCTGCATATACCGTTTCATATGAGGCTTTACCGTGATGTATTCAATATGTGAAGGAATTTGAAATAAGCGAGACCGATTTTTAACGCCTAGCTTTTTAAGCGCTGGAGAGATGGCCAATGTAATCGCCCCCTTGCCACGCGAATTGTCGGCCACCACTAACGGTGTTGTAAAGGGATCCACACCCAAATCGGCACATTCTACAGATGCGTAAAAGCTCTTTAAATCAATACACATATACATCCGATCTGTATCAGCTGAACCCATACCAACACCTCCTTAAAACGCTAATTCACTAACTTTCACAAAAATTATTATCTCCGTAATTTCTATCATTAGTATAACAAAAATTTACAGTATTTTCAAACGTATGTTTGCCATTATGAAGATAATTTTAAACAAAAAAGGTATCTACTATTAGAGATAGTTTCTAATAATAGATACCTTTATATTCTTTGGTGTTACGTAAATATAACCCCAAGATCATTCATTTATTGTTCTGGTCCAACTTTGTCATCATCTACCGTATCGAGGAATCGTGTTAATTCGCCCTTAAATAAGAGACTTACCGTCCCCACAGCGCCATTACGATGTTTTCGAATAAGAACCTCTGCCTCATCCCCCATTTCAGAGTTTTCATCGTAATATTTATCGCGATACAAAAAAATAACGATGTCCGCATCTTGTTCAAGAGAACCAGATTCACGAAGGTCAGATAATACTGGACGCTTATCTGGGCGGCTTTCAACACTACGAGACAACTGAGACAAAGCAATAACAGGCACATTAAATTCACGAGCAATCAGTTTTAGGTTACGAGAGATTTCAGATACCTCTTGTTGTCGATTTTCACTGCCCTTACCGGAGCTACGGCCTTGCATAAGCTGAATATAATCGACGATAACAAGATCAAGACCATGTTCTACCTTGAGGCGGCGTAACTTAGCGCGCATATCCTGCACCGTAAGTCCTGGCGTATCATCGATAAACAGGCTGGCTTGACTCATCTCATCCGCCGCAGCCATCACCTTCCCCCAATCATTAGGGTCCATGTCAGCCTTGCGCAACTTGTCTGATTCAATACCGGCCACGGAGGACAAAATACGTCCTACCAACTGTTCCTTGGACATTTCTAGAGAGAAGAATGCTACAGTCCGCTTAATCCCCATCGCTACATTTTGAGCAATGTTCAAGGTGAAAGCAGTCTTACCCATAGCAGGACGAGCCGCTACGAGAATAAGGTCCGACCGTTGTAACCCATTTAACTTGAAATCCAAATCTCTAAATCCAGTTGGTACACCTGTAATAGACCCCTTATGTTGTTGCAGTTTGTTCAGTCTATCAATATTCGTAAGGACTATATCCCTGATTGGTGAAAACGTCGATTCAGATTGTGTTTGACCACCTACATCAAGAACGAGTTGTTCCGCCTTATTCATAATAACGGTTGGTTCATCCTCACCAGCATAGGTCATACCGACAATCTTATTACCTGCATCAATGAGGCGGCGCATCTGTGCTTTTTCTACAATAATGCGCGCATGTTCTTCAATATTATAGCCTGTCGCTTCATTCGCAAGAGATGTAATATAAGCAATGCCACCTACGGTATCCAATTTTTTACGTCGTTCTAGTTCTTCACTTAACGTAATGAAATCTACCGTCTTGTTGCTTTTTACAAGATTTAAAATAGCATCATAAATGATCCGATGCGTATCACGATAAAAATCATCACGATCTACGATACTTGTTACCAGATCAACGGCTTCGCCAGATGATGAACCATCTGTTAACAATGCCCCTAATACGGCCTTTTCCGCGTCCTCATTATGCGGTGGTATGCGTACGTCCATGTTCTTCTCCCCTTAACTAGAATATGAGTATCTTCCCTATGAAAGCGTGCATCACGCCTCTTCTATGCACAAAAAGAATCACCACACTCTGTGAGCATGGTGATTCGAAGATTATTCAGCGACTACGTTAACCTTGATAGTGCTCGTAATTTCTGGATGTACACGAACCACTACATCATGAACACCTAATGTTTTCAACGGTTCTTTAATTTCGATTTTCTTTTTGTCGATATCTACCTTGTATTGAGCTTTCGCTGCATCGGAAATATCTTTCGCAGTCACAGAACCGAATACGCGGCCTTCTTCACCCATGCGAACCTTAACAGTAACTTCAACCTTAGTCAATTGAGCTGCTAAGATTTTAGCTTCATCATTGGCAACAGCTTTATTGTGAGCGATGGATTCTTGCTTTTGTTTCGCATTATTTACGTTAGTTGCTGTACCTTCAAGACCAAGGCCTTTTTTAATCAATACATTACGACCATATGCGTCACTTACTTCAACGATTTCGCCTTTTTTACCAACTTTTTTTACATCTTCTAACAATACTACTTTCATTGTTATTCCTCCTCTTTTTCAGCGGAATGAAGGGCTTCTAGCGCTTTATCTAGAATAGCCGCCTTCGCTTCCTCTATCGTCATACCTTGTAGTTGGGCACCAGCCACTGTTCTGTGACCGCCACCACCCAAGGCTTCCATTACAACTTGTACATTTACCTTGCCCTTAGATCGAGCGCTGACGCCGATACCGCCATCATTAAGTGAGTAAAGTACAAAGGCTGCTTCAATATCTTCATTGCTGATGAGCATATCCGCACTTTGTGCGGCCAATGCCATCATATCCTTCATACCTGCTGGTGCCACAGAAATAGCAATACCTTCGGTACGATTGGCTTCAAATACCATTTTAGCACGCAATTGGATAGAATCGAAGGTTTCAATAAATAATTCTTTTACCCGTTCAATATCCGCCCCTGCACGACGTAAGAACGCTGCCGCTTCGAAGGTACGTGCCCCAGTTTGTTGATTAAAGTTTTTCGTATCTAATACGATGCCCGCATAGATACCTGTGGCTTCCGCTTTTGAAAGCTTTACAGGAACGCCTGCATATTGTACAAGTTCTGTTACGAGCTCACTCGTAGATGATGCAGCTGGTTCCAAATACGTAAGCAATGGATTTTCAATAAAATCTGCTGCTCGACGATGATGATCGATGACAATGCGTCGCTCAGATACTTCTAGAGCCTCTGGCGCTGCTACCATCGGTGTTCTATGCGTGTCACAAACGATGGCCAATGTATTCGCATCAGCCCACAATTTTGCTTCTGCAGGCGTTATGATATGAGTTTTCCAAAATTCGTCTTCCTCAAGAACATGTACCATTTTATCAATGGCATTTGTTTCTTTTGAAAGTACTAATCGCACCTCTTTACCAAGAGTACGTGCAATTGATACGACGCCAATAGCACCGCCTAATGCATCATAGTCCTCACGTTGATGACCCATAACAAGGATTTTGTCAGAATCATTCATCAATTCATGAATGGCTTGACTAACCACACGAGCACGAACGCGCGTATTTTTTTCAACACCTGCTGTATTGCCTCCGAAGAAGCGGGTGCTTTCACCATCCATAATGCAAACCTGATCACCACCGCGCCCTAAGGCAATATCGAGGGCTGCGCGAGCACGTTCGGACACATCCTTAACAGAGCCTGCATTTTCGCCAATCCCGATACTAATCGTAGCAGGCACTTGACGAGGAGAAGGCAATTTACGGATACGTTCAAGCACACTAAAACCGTTGTTTTCCATGTCTTGCAAAGCGCCCCGAGAAATGGCAAATGTGTACATATCATCTTGGAAGTTCCGAATGAAACCTTCGTGTTTATCGATTTCATCAACGACGATATTGTTGATTTCCGCCCATAGATTTGTATATTCTCTATCGCTGAGGCCCTTCGTCAATTCTTCGATATTATCGATTTGAATCATGCCCCATACAGGCTGTTCTTCTTGCGCCTTAATACGTTCCTTTTCAATGGCTGTAATATCCTTGAAATATAAGGCCATAACAGCATGTTCCGTTAATTCATCATTAGGATCTGCATCAGGTCTTGTATCGCGAGGGTCGATGAACTTGTACACTACTTGGAAATAGCGATCCCCGTATTGCTCTTTCAAGAACCCCGATTTGCCCCAAATCTTATCAATTCTAAATCCAGGAATCAAAGCGGACATTTTTTGCAATTTATTCCAGTCCACCGGAACCCAATCGGCAAACACACTATTATTCCATACCAATGTACCTTGCTTATTGACAAGTACAATAGCGGTCGGTAAGTTTTGTAATGCAAAGTTAGCCGCCTGCGTCACATTCTTCATCATAGCACCAAATTGTTCGCGTGCTAAGCGACGACGATTGTGGATGGTATTGTAATTAATCAAGTATACAGCAACCACCACGATGACTGATAATATGGCTAATAACCAATTTAAATAAGCGATGATTAAGATTAATAGAACGATGACACCAATAATGGTCCATTCCATTGCTTCCCATCTTCGTTGAAAGGATTTCATAGTAACCTCCTTTCTATTAATAACCTCGTTGATTGAAACGAGATCGTAAATCTAAAAACATATCCATAACACCAAACGTTACTAGAGATATTGGCATCATGACATATAAAAGAGCTATAATAACAAATTTTAATACCCTTGATACACCATAACCTTCTAAAACGCCAAGCAAAGAAGCGATACCGTTAAGGCCACAAGCAAAGGCGCCAAATAAAGCAATGTTCATACCAACAGTTGTAAGCAGCTCATTATTGATACCAACAAAGGATGAGCCATAAATAATAATAAGACCTACAGCCAATACACCAGCCGTCCAAACAGGTATTTGCCAGGTTGAAATAGCAGGCAATGGTTGTACAGGATTATTAGTACGTTTTGCAATGTATGCTGTAAACCGTGCCAAGATATAAGACGTAACAGCAAACGCACAAAACGCATAAGTGATAAGCATCCTTTTAATCTGTACTAAGCTCGCTTGTATTTGTTGTATATAAAGCTCTGTCTGTTCTGGTGGCAGCGATTGTTGTTTCACGGTGTCTATAAATGCATTTTGTACTTCATCACCAATATTTTGAATAGATGTCTGTAAATCAACAGACATAATAGACATTGATGCTAAGAGCGTAATAATAGTAGTCACCGCTAATGCTAGCGTAGGCACCAAGATTAATTTTAAAGGGGACCAACGTTTACGAAAACCGAGTCCAATAAAAATGCTTGGTACTGCATACATCAAGATTGTTCCTACAGCTGTCAATGGTCCCAATAAAATGGAAACAATGACAAAGGCTACTACAGCCGCAGAGCAGCTATAACGAACGCCCCACCTGATCCCTACTGTAGCAATCGCCGCAGGAGCTACGATAGTAGCTAACAGGGATAAAACAGGAAGACTAGCGCCTATAACGGTTAATACAACTACGATGGCCGCTAAAAACGCCGTTTCCACCATAGCTCTTGTATTTGTTTGTTTCATAATACTCCATTCAACACTAAAAGGATACTAGTTATCTTTTAATTATAGCAGTTTAAAGAAGTAACTTCAAATACCCTATATAGTAGACAATTACAGCAACTACGCTACTTATGGTGTCTCAAAATAATAAAGATATCCCTCTCAAGACTGTTCGCCATGTAATCACGGCATTCTGCTTGAGAGGGATATTTTATTTAGTGTACGTCTTGGATGATTGGTAAAATCATAGGTCTACGACGTGTTTTGTCATAGAAGAATTTGCCCAATGCATCGCGAACGTTTTGTTTAATTGTAGCCCAGTCCTTGATACGTTGTGCTTCACAATCATCTAATACTTGATGAACGCGACGTTCTGCTTCAAGCATAAGTTCTTCTGCATCACGTACATATACGAAGCCACGAGATACGAGATCTGGGCCTGCAATAATGGTACCGGAAGCAGTATCCATAGCCATAACAACGATAACCATGCCTTCTTGTGCCAATTGTTGACGATCGCGAATAACGATATTACCAACATCGCCAACACCAAGGCCATCAACGAAGATAGCACCCGCTTGTACACGGCCACCTTTACGGCCACCGTCTTTATCAAATTCAAAGATTTGACCATTATCGCCGATGAGGACCTTCTTAGGGTCTACGCCCATAGCCACACCAAGTTCACCATGACGACGTAACATACGGTACTCACCATGAACCGGGATGAAGTATTCTGGACGCACAAGGTTGAGCATTGTTTTAAGCTCTTCTTGGCTCGCATGACCAGATACGTGGATGCCACGATCTTTGCCATATACAACATGGCAACCTAGACGAAGTAAGTTATCGATAGTTCTACCAACAGCACCTTCATTGCCTGGAATTGGTGTAGCAGAGATAATAACAGTATCATTTGGTGCCAATTCTACAGTGCGGTGGTTGCTTGTAGCCATACGGGATAAGCCCGCCATCGGTTCACCTTGAGAGCCAGTTGTTAAAATCATGATTTGATCATCTGTATAGTTGTGCATTACATCTACGTCGATAATCGTATTTGGTGGAATATTCAAATAACCGCGTTCTTGTGCGATTTCTGTAACATTTACCATGCTGCGACCCATAACGACAACCTTACGGTTGAACATAACCGCCGCATCGATTGCTTGTTGGATACGAGATACGTTAGATGCGAATGTAGCCAATACAACGCGACCTTTTGCAGCACCTACAGCTTGTTTAATAGCAGGTCCAACGGAGCTTTCAGAACCAGTAAAACCAGGTTTTTCTACATTTGTAGAATCGGACATCAATGCTAGTACGCCCTTGTTGCCAAGTTCTGCGAATTTATGAATATCCATCAATTTGCCATCAACTGGTGTTTGGTCGATTTTAAAGTCCCCTGTATGGAGTACAGTACCGATAGGTGTATCGAAGTACACCGCAACGGAGTCAGGAATGGAATGATTAGTTTGGATAAAACCAACCTTTACTTGACCGATTTGCACTTCATCGCCTGCTGCAATCGTGCGAAGGCATTTTGGGGATACCTTATGTTCTTTAAATTTGCCTTCAATTAAGCCACAAACAAGATTTGTAGCGTATACAGGGCAGTTAATTTCCTTCATAAGGTACGCTAAGGAACCGATATGGTCCTCGTGACCATGAGTAATAACGACTGCTTTCACGCGATCTTTATTCTCAATGATATAGCTCATATCAGGAATAACGATATCTACGCCAAGCATATCTTCACTAGGGAACGCAAGACCTGCGTCAAGAACGATGATTTCATCCTCGTATTGGAAGATGGTCATATTTTTACCGATTTCACCAAGGCCACCAAGAGGGATAATTTGGAATTTACCCTTGTTGGAGCCCTCTGGTTGACGACCAATTAAATCGGATTGAACCTCTTGGTTGCGGTCGTGGTTGCGAGCCATCGGACGGTTGTTAGTGCGCGTACGACGGTTGTTAGTATTTTCATTGCGATTATTATCATTCGCATTGCGTGTACGCGTATTACGTGTATTTCTTGTATTACGAGTATTCTCGCCATTTCGCTCAGTACGATGTGTATTTTCACCGCTTCGAGTTGTACGACTTTGACGAGGTTGGCGAGGTTTACGTTCTGTACCTTGTTGTTCGCCTTGCTCAGCCGTTGAGCGTTGACGACGTGTGTTCGTTCTTGTATGTGTCGCACGTCGTTGGCGGCCTTCGCCATTTTGACTAGCTTCGCCTGTATGACGGCGTTCACCAGTGCGACGACCTTCTGTATTGCGGTGTTCTCCCGCAGGTCGACGTGTATTGGTGCGACGGCGCGTTGTTTTTTGCTCACCTTGAGCAGACGGAGCCGTCTCTACTGCAGTCACTTGTGCAGTATGTTGATTATCTGTTGTATTCACAGTTCCTCCTAAAATTTTGTTCATTAATTTGTTTAACATATATTTTCACCTATCATTAAAATTTGATCTTTACAGAGGAACGGACAAACGAAAAAGGCGCTATCCAGCAGCGTCTTTCAAATGGGCGCAAAAATAGCGCAACTCAATTGTTACCGTTCAAGTCCTTTTGTCCATTCGCCTCGTGCAAATGAGTATAGTGTACCATTAAACGCGTCAGCCGCGACGTTACGTTCTCTTCGTTACCGTTTAATGTTCATTATAATCCGATCGTTCTGATGAAAGCCTCACTTTCATACGTTACTATTATTGTAACATAAAAATAGCGTTAACAAAAGAGGACCCTTACGTTAACGCTATTCCATTAATCCTGTACGAATTTGAGCTGATAATCGCACAAAATCTAACCATGTTTATACATCATATTTAGTTATCATCATCAGGCAAATGTTTGTAAAAGCCTTCAATATGCCACGCACCATTTTCTTCAATAAGAGAAATATATCGCTTCATCGGTTTAGCCTCTACCATGCCTTCGCCAGCCTTTGTAGTTTGTAAATCTGCTTCAAATACAATACGCTTTAAACTGCCTGAACGACTCAGCCGTGCCACATCCAAGGTAACCATATCCACTTTTGTACCTTGCTGCATAGCTATGAGCCATTTTTGTTTTTCTACCGGATTTGTCTTAACTTGGTTCATCACATACGTGAAAGCCTTATCATAATTCTTATTATTTACCGCATCAAAATAGCCTTGTACCGATGCACGAGCGGCCTCTTCACTGCCTTCACCAACAATGGCATTTGTAAACCACCCTGAAGGGAATACTTCATTTTCCGGTCCCATAGTTCGTAAAGAAAATCCAAATATACATACTATACTTACAAGCACAACAATTAAAACTCTCGTTGTTAACGAACTGCTCGTAGGGGATACTTTCATAATTGAAGCTAGCCGTTTATCTATGACGATATGCTGCAATGCACTACCATATTGATTGTCCTGTGGCTGCCCCTTTTGACATAACAAGGCGAACAAAATCAAAGGTCCTACAAAGGGGAGGAGGAACAGCAACAAGCTCATACTGCCTCGTCCCGTATCATGAAGTCGGCGCACACATAACGACCCTAATGGAAGCAAGGATACTAAACATAGTATAGCCGTTAAGAACCCACCTAAACCGATTAAATACGGTCCCGTTTGAAATATAGCGGTTATAGCATAGAAAAAAGCGAGCAAACCAACCATACATACATGCCACAGCAATAGAAATTGTAAGAATTCCCTCCGCGAAGCGCGACCATCCGTATCCATGAACTTATTCATCACATAGAGATATGTATCCTTATAGCTAAGCTGATAATGGGATAAAGGATAAATTACATCACCTTCAGGTGCAATGCGCTCCACCTCTGTAGCCACCGTATACTGCCCACATGTAGGACAAAACATAGCCGCCTCATCACAATATTGATGGCAAGCATCACAATAACGTTTCATAAGTATCTCTCCAAAAACTCTCAAATGTTTACTATTTTAAGTATGTATCTATAGCCTCCGCAAAGCCCTGACGATATAGATTAGCACCGCCGTTTGCAGGGTGGCGCAACCCAATAGCAGACAATCCAAATTTTCCCATTGTATCTGCAGATTTTTGGCCTACGGCGAGCACAAGAGGTTCTACGCCGCCTAATTCTATATGTAAATCTAACAAGCGTTTTGTATACTCCCAACCTAGTTGTTGTTCTCTATCCGTAGGTGTACGGTTAGTCAATGGATTATCATCCTTATGAGGATGGAAGGGGAATATATTCCACAACAACGTATCATATGGATCTATCCCCTTTTCAACGATAGCACTCCACACCACAGTGTCAGTAGGTTCGTTAAAACCGTCCTTCTGCTGTGTTCCTTTTAATAAAGAGCTAGTAGGCGAACTAGTGCGTTCCAACCGAATCGGCGTTACATCCTTCGCACGAATGGTTTTGTGCTTATCTAATAGCATTCTTTCACAAGTAATAGCAATGCCACTAAAACGTCCGCCTTGATATCCTACTGCCTCAGCCACTACAAATACCTTAGCTCGACCTAAGCGCGGTAATAAATAAGCTACTAAATTATCTCGACGCACTTGGGCCGCATCAAAACCATCTGTAACAATCTCTAAATCAGGATTTACCTCACCCCAAGGATTATGGACGAGACCACCTTGATACTGAGCGAGCCAGTCTACAAAACCGTGCACCTTCGCCACGCGCTCCGCATCAAAGGTTGCTATATATTCATCAAAAGACAAGGTCTTCTCTAACTCAAATAAAGACATACAGCCTCCAATTAAAATTTATATGTTATTACCGATATATATCTACTATACATGATAATTACACGAATTGCATAAGAAATATATAGTTAGATAGGAAGTTTCATGGTGATTAACCCCGTTAGCTTAGACGATTAAAAGCAATAAAAACTCCCTCAAGTATTTCGCCGTTCTTGAGGGAGTTTTTTTGTGCTTACAGTGAATTCTTACAATCCTTCAGCTACTTATAGTATACATTATTTTAGAGTTTTGTCTATTATAAAACACCCAAGAGTGTAAAACTCCTTGGGTGTTTCATTAAGGTGTATATAACTAAATATAGAACTCGATTTTGTCTTCTTTTGCCAATTGGAATTGTTCAAAAATATGGTTTCGAATATTAACAAAGGATGCCGATGTGCGGTCGGTTCTATCGATGATATTTACAGGGATGATAGTTTGTACACGTCCCGGGTTTGCCGCTAGTACCACAACGCGGTCTGCTAGGACTACGGCTTCTTCAATATCGTGGGTAACAAATACAACAGTTTTGCCTTCTTCGCGGCAGATGCGAGAGATTTCGTCTTGTAAGTTGATACGTGTTAATGCATCGAGGGCACCTAACGGCTCGTCCATGAAGATAATATCAGGATCAACAGCTAATGCACGAGCGATGGATACACGTTGTTGCATGCCCCCAGATAGTTCTGCAGGGTAGCGATTACGGGCATGGTCAAGGCCTACCATTTTAACGTATTTGTCGATGATAGCAGGACGCTCTTCTTTAGGCACCTTTTTACTTTCGAGACCAAGCTCAATATTGCTTTCCACCGTACGCCACGGCAACAAGCCATAGTTTTGAAATACCGTTACATATCTGAGTTGAGGCGCTTTCACCTCTTCACCGTCGATAGTAATGGAACCAGATGTAACGAGCTCAAAGCCTGCCATAGCATTTAATAGCGTACTTTTACCGGAACCAGAAGGGCCTAAGAGGCAAATAAACTCGCCCTTTTCAATATCTAGATTAATATCTTCAAGAATGGTGAGTGGTTCCCCATCTTTCATAAATTCCTTGTGTGCATTGCGCACCGAAATGTAACCCATGAGGCCACCTCCTATTTCTCAATACCCCAACGTTTGTAAATCCATTTTTCGATGAGGGACACGCCCCAATCGAGTAAAAGCCCAACGAAACCGATGGTCAAAATGGCTACCATCAAGAGATCGTTACGCAAGTTATTTCTCATATCGATAATGAGGAAGCCAAGGCCTGTTTGGGAGCCTACCATTTCCCCTGTTACAAGGAAGATCCACGCCGTACCAAGCGCGATGTGAAGACCCGATGCAATACCAGGGAATACGGCAGGCAACACGATTTTAAATAACAGTTCTGGCTGTTTAATACCAAAGTTGCGCGCTACCTTGATGTACACAGGGTCAATATTTTGAATAGCAGACACGGTGGACAATAGCACCGGGAAGAATGCTGCGATAAAGATGATAACGATAGCCGGTGCTTGACCGATACCGAAGAAGAGAACGATAAACGGCAACCACGCCACAGGAGAAATTGGTCGAATGACTTGAACGATTGGATTGATGTAGTTCCAAATCCCCTTGTACCAACCTAAGATAAGACCGAAAAATACGCCGGCTACAACGGAAATAATATAACCGATAAAGAAACGCACTAAACTATCTGCAATATCTTTAAAAAGAACACCGTCGCCTATAAGTTCTCCAAATCCGAGTAATACCTTATATGGCGTTGGAAATAGCGCTTCATTAAAACCGCCGAGGCGAACGATCAACTCCCAAATTAGCCAAGCTGCGATAAATGAACCTGGCACATATGTATATTTCTTCATGGTCCCCCTCCTATGGTAACAATGATGTATCTACAAACTCTGAATAGGTCGGCACTTTTTTGATTAAATCAATATGTGTCATATGATGCACAAGCGCATTATAACGGTCCTCTGTAAGGGCTAAATCTCCAAACCCAATCACTTGTAAGGAACGTTCAATAATAGGGTCCTTAAACTTTAAATATTTTAAGGCAATTTCTTTTTGGGACTCTGGATGCTCATCTAGGTATTTACCTGCATCGAGATAGGCCTTGGTGAAAGCTTTTGCCAAGTCATGATGTTCATCGACGAATTGACCATTAAATACGAGGGCACAGCAAATATTATCATGCCAGAGATGGTCAGGATCTTCGAAGACCTTCCCAGTTCCCATTTCAAGGGCTAGAGAGCCAAATGGTTCGGCTACACTATACCCAGCAATTTGACCTACCGATAGAGCAGATGGCATTTCTGGAGGGCTCATTTCTACGATTTGTACATCTTTTTCAGAAAGACCCGCTTCTTCAAGCATGCAATCCACGAGAACTTTTTGAGTTGATTGTTTATGAGGGATAGCAAAGGATTTGCCTTTTAAGTCTTGAACGGAGTTAATATCCTTATTAACGATAATAATATTACCCTCAGTATGACCAAGTGCAGCAGCACGGACATCAATGCCTTGTTCACGAGCCTTTACACCAAGTTCAACGAGTACCGATGCAGCATCTACCTTACCTGTATTTAATGCATCCATCAACTCTGGCCAAGATCCATATTTAACAAGCTCTACATGTACAGGACCATCTGCCGTTTCTAATTCTTTTGTAGCGAATACTGGCAATGCATGGGTAATTGGTAAATAGGCTACGCGTACAGTCTTTAATTCTTGAGCCGTCTTTGGTTTATGGTGTTCATGATAACCATAGGCTATGCAGCCAATAACCAAGAGGATCACTCCGATGATTAGATACCATGTCTTCTTCATAACTTCCCCTCTTTCTACCTCACAACAAGGGGGCGATTTTGACACATGCCATTTCCGCACTTTTCTAAAACCTAGATGAAATAAGGTTTCAAAACACCTCGTTCTAAAAATTATATAACCCACTATACCAATATGTTTTTAATATGTCAACAATACATATAACTATAATGGGTTTTATTTCTAAAAAAATATAAATAGTAATTAGGACATAATATATACATTAAATATTCTGATTATATACGCAAAAAAGCACCAACCGCATTGAGCGGTTGATGCTACTTTCACAAACACGATTAACAATATATTATTCTTCAATATAAGCTTGTCGTTTATTCAAAATATAAATCTCAGAGCTACCAGCCTCGCTGTACTCACCAACATATGGTGCAATACTAGACTGTTTAAAATGGTTAATTTCGCCTTTTGGAACGATGACCATGATTTGCTTACCTTCAGCCAAACGCTTGATAAACTCGTCCTCCGTCACTTGTTCCATAAGGTATTTCTTATCCCATTCAGCACTACGATGTTTTAATGTATCCTTATCATCCCAACGACTGCTGTCCCCCTTAATACGAACCACCTCATGTCCAGTATAATATACGAGAGATGTGCTGTATCCATTGTAATAATACACATCACCATTATACTTATCTACAACAGGGATAAGATTGATAGAACTACGTTGTTTAACAAGAGGTACCAAACCCTCGAGTACTACAATCGATGAAATGAGCATGGTACCGATCACGACAATGCTCAGCAAACGATACCGTTGGCGAGTCCACCAGAACCATAACAGCCCTAATATGGATACGCCTGCCAAAACATAGAGCAATCCATAATAGCCCCAAGGTGCAAAGAAAGACGCCCCTACATAAGCGATCCATAACAATAGTGTGGGACCGACTACAATCCATGGGACATAACGAGGCCGACCCGGACGCAGAGCTTTCATAGCCCCTAATGTACCAAGAATACTGAAAGGTACAAGACTAATAAATGTATATAGAGGATACTTAGTAGCCATCAAGGAATAGAATAGAACAGTACCCACGCCCCAACACATGCAATACACGTACCACTTATGGTGCTGTTTAAAGCCCGTTATCATGCCATAAATAACAGCGCCCGTCCATGGTAAAGAAGCGCCGAGGAAAATAGCGATATAGTACCACCACACATTATCTTCCGGGTGTTCAGACTGAGTCGCACGTGTTACATTGTTAAGGCCTAAGAATCCATCCAAAAAGGCTTGTCCATGGGCGCTATACATATAAACATACCACGGCATAGCGACGACAAGAAAGGCCAAAATCCCCTTCCAGTCAAAGAGGCGTAATAACATTTGTTTTGAACGGCAAAGCGCAACATAAACGAGTAAAATAAGGCCAGGTAAAACAAGTGCTACGGGCCCCTTTGTCAAAACGCCTAATCCGGAAAATACGTAAGCTACGACCATTGCCGTACTAGAATTTTCATTCAAGCCTTTGTACGCATACATCATAACCATCAAGGTCGTATATAACAGTACCATGTCGGTTATAACACCATGAGCAACAGCCCAGAACATAAGAGATGTACCAAGGATAGAGGAACCTACTAGGCCAACGAGCCAACGTCGACTAAAGGTCCGTAAAGTTTGAAACATGGCAGCCACTGACAAAGCACCAAATATAGCACTTGGCAAACGAACTACCCAATCAGCGATACCAAAGATTTTAAAAGCTAATGCAATCAGCCAATAAATCATAATCGGCTTGTCATACCAATATGTCCCATAAATCTGTGGCGATAACCAATTGCCAGACAACACCATTTCCTTAGCAGTTAACGCATAATTCGATTCTACTGGATCGGTTACAGGTAGTATATTATTAGCTACCATAAAGAATACCAGCCAAACAACAAACAACACAGGCGTCAAACGAGACAATTTCATTGTGACCTCCTTATGATTTACGGCGATTCTTATAGTATTTAAATCCGAGCACTGCAGCCACAATAGCAAAGATGACAATCACAACTAGCAAAAATTCATGATTATACTGAATAAGATCTTTCCAGTTTTCCCCAAGTACTTTTCCTAAATATACGAGTAAAATCGTCCAAGGAATAGTACCGAGTACAGTCCAAACGATAAAGTGCCACAATGGATAGCGTGCCATGCCAGCCGGGAAGGAGATAAATGTACGAACACCAGGTAAAAGACGGCCAAAGAATATAGCTACTCCACCATATTTATTAAACATCTTTTCAGCGAGTTCAAATTTATGCTCATTAAAGAATACATATTTACCGTATTTCAATAACAACGGACGACCGCCATATTCCCCCATCCAATATGACAAAATGGATCCAACGATACCAGCCAATGTACCTACGACCATTGTCGTATGCAAATCAAATATACCTTGAGAAATTAAATACCCTGCAAATCCAAGCACAATTTCACTAGGAATCGGTATATTCGCATTCTCTAGAACCATCGCAATAAACATGGCTGCATAGCCATACGTTTCCATGAACGAAATAATATATTCCACTTGTTATACCTCGTCATAACTCCCCTATACCGGATTTATGATTTTTAATGCTAACTAATGCTGGTAAAAATATCACCATATATACAATCTATTTTACCATAATAAAATGACCCTCACCATATGGGAGGGCCATTCGGGGCATCCTTAGCATTCTGTTTTTGCAAGAATCAACTAGTCATACACAGTTATTCAGTTTTTAGTCCTTGTATAAAATCAAATGATTTTACGGCTGCTTCTGTGTCTACAAAATGGAACGGTTCCAACAGGCGACAGAATTTAAATAGATAGTCACGCTTGTGTAACACTTCTTTCACATGAAGAACAGTATCCCGTGCACAGCGTGCAGAGCTATAACCATTCATAGCTGCATATAGGTAGGTATTTGGTAAATCTCCTTCGCGGATGAAGCTATGAATAAAAATCAGTAAATCCCATCCAGCAGGCGTGAATTCTGGCCAACGGCGTGCATTTTCCCAATCAAGGAGCATCACGCTATCCGCATCTGGATTGTATACGATATCTCGTAATGCAGGGCGACCATGAGCGATACCGTAATCGTGGAGCATGCCGAGAGCTTTACCAAAAGCATAAAAAATATGAACAGCCATATCTTCTAGGGAACTATCTTCTGGATGCTCCTGCGGTAAATGGCCATAGTAGGTCAAGTTCTTACCATAATTCGGTGTCACGAAATAATTTTCTCGAAAGCCTACAATTTCCGGAGCTAATGGCAATTGTGTACGCACAAAGTTCATCATATAAAACTCATGGTCAAAGGATGCACGAGGGGATGGTTTAATCCATGATGACCGGTTATTACCTACAGCGCGTTTTACAAAATACTCATCACCTTGAAAGGTGACTGGGAATACGCGCCCCAAATCTTCGTTATTCAATTTATGGTCTATATATTCTAATAAGGCTTCGTTCATGAGACCTCCTAATGTCATCAATGCTTACCTATTTATTATATAATAAACACCATATATGTATCAAATAAAGACCCCCTAGCCAAGGCCAGGGGGTCTTTACGGTAATTATGATAATAGGTTTAATTTAGATTTTATAAGCCAACTGAGGCACTCTAAATTAAAACGAATTAACCTACAAATTTTGTCACTGCTGCAGTATCAGTTAAGTGACGTTTAGGCATGCCCATTTCTTCAGGAGTGATGCCAAGAGCAAGACCTACTAATTGGGACATGTGCAAGATTGGCATATCTTTGCCACCGCCAACAACTTCTTTTGCTTCTTTTTGGAACATATCAAGTTGCATTTGGCAAAGTGGGCAAGGAGTTACTACGCAATCTGCGCCTTCTGTAGCTGCATCTTTGTTGATGGAGCCAGTCATTTGCATTACGGAATCGTGTGCAGGGTATACAGCATGGAAACCGCAGCAATCAAGTTTACGGGAGAAGTCGATTGGTGTAGCACCGATAGCGGAGATCAAATCTGCTAAGGATGTAGGCATTTGATAGTCTTCGAAGCCCATTTCAGTTTGAGGACGAAGAATATGGCAACCATAGTATTCAGCTACACGTAAACCTGTTAAAGGTTTAACAACTTTTTCTTTCAATTTATCCAAACCGTAATCGCGGATCAATACCCATAAGAAATGAGTGATATCAGTTGTACCGCGGTATTGTTTACCGATTTGAGCTAATTTTTTGTTCACTTCTTCTTTTTCTTTTTCGTTATTGTCTAATTCGTTTTTAGCTTCACGAAGCATCAAAGTACAAGTGTTACATACAGTTAAAAGGTTCAAACCTTTTTCTTCTGCCAATGCAATGTTACGTGCATTTGTAGCTAATGTAATTTCTGGAGCGATATCTTGAACGTGGGATGCGCCGCAGCAAGTCCAACCGTCAAGTTCTTCTAGTTCAATGCCGAGTTTTTTAGCTACTGCAACAGTTGCCATGTAATCTTCTTTGGCAGCGCTTTCAAGAACGCAACCTGGGAAAAATGCGTATTTCATTATTTGCTTACCTCCTCAGCTGCTTTCATAAGTCTGCGAACACCATCAATACCATTAACTGGTTTTTGAGGTACTACAAGTTCGAAAGGATTAATTTTGCTGTGTTTCCACAAACGTAATGCATAGAATGCTTGTTTAGCGGAATCTACAACACCGTCAGATTTCAAGCTCATAGAAACTTCTTTCAAGCGACCAGTTTTGTAAAGGTCTTCTTTGAAAGCAACTGCATGGCGAACGCCTTTGTTGTTTGTAAGGCCAGCTTTTGTAGCTTCTTTACGCATGTTGGAAATATCTTGAGCAGGTTTTAAGTGTTTAGGACAACGGGAGATACAGTTCATGCAGTGAACGCATTTCCAAAGACCATTGTCATAAGCAGGTTGAATGTGAGCCATAGGTGCATCATCACGGCTATCCAATACGAAACGGTTAGCTTTAGTGAATACATATGGTTCCAAGAAATCGTCTTGACGTGCAGTCAATTTGTTACATTCGGATGCGCAGCAACCGCAAAGGATACATTCTGTACCAGCAACGAATTTTTTGAAATCAGCTGGAGTTTGACGAACGATTTTGTCGCCTTCGTTGAATTCTGCTTTAAGGAAAATCCAAGGAGCAACTGTTTTCAAACGATCAACTTTAGATTCCCAATCAACAACTAAGTCGCGGATTACACGGAAGTTGCCGATAGGAGCGATAGTTAATTCATCTGTACCATAACGTTCTGTCAATTCATCGATTTTAGATTCACAACCAAGCATTGCTTCGCCATTTACGCGAATGGAGCAAGCGCCACAAACTGCGGAACGACAAGCTGCCAAGAATGTTAATGTTGGATCTTGAGTATCTTTAATTTTTTGAAGGCCCCAAAGAATTGTACGGTCAGCTTCATAGTCGAATTTGAAAGTTTGTACAAACGCGCGACCTTGTTGGTAACGGTGGATATGATAGGTGATTTGTCTCATCTTAGTACTTCCTTTCTTGTGGTTCGTATTTAGTGAACACTACGTCGCGTTCAGTTAATTCGTATTGACCATCTGCGCCTAATTTGATCAAAGAATGTTTTAAGTATCTTTCATCATTACGTTTTGGATGGTCTTCACGAATATGAGCGCCACGGGATTCACGACGGTGTAAAGCGCCCATTGCAATAGCTTTTGCTACTGTTAACATAGAACCGATTTCACAATAGTTTACGAATGCCATGTTGTAAGTACGTTCAGGGTCACCTACATAACAAGTTTTGTAATCTTCGATCAATTGATCGATTTCTTTTAATGCTTCAGTAATACCATCTTCATTACGGAAAATACCTACTTTATTCCACATTGCATCAGCCAATGCATCGCGGATTTCTACAACTGGGCGACCGCCTTCACGAGTTGTTACTTCAGTGAATTTAGCTTCCCAAGCTTTTGCAGCTGCAGCTAATTCTGCATCTACGTTAGGTTGTTCATGTGTTTCAGCATAGTCAGCTGCACCAGCACCGGATACTTTACCGAATACTACGCCGTCTGCCAAGGAGTTACCACCTAAGCGGTTAGCACCATGGATGGAGATACAAGAAGCTTCGCCAGAAGCGAACAAACCAGGCAATTCACATGCACAAGTTTTGTAGTCCACTACGTCGATACCGCCCATTGTATAGTGACATGTAGGACGAATAGGTACTGGTTGAGTCAATGGATCGCAGTGTTCGAAGCACATTGCCAAGTCACGGATACCATGAAGTTTTTCGAGAATAACTTCAGGTCCTAAGTGACGAAGGTCAGCTACTACATATGCGTTAAGACCAGAACCGAAACCACGACCTGCAGCGATTTCATCTTCGATTGCTTTCGCTACAACGTCACGGGATGCCAATTCCATTTTATTTGGCGCATATTTTTTCATGAAACGTTCGCCTTCAGAGTTAAGAAGGTAACCACCTTCACCACGAACCGCTTCGGACATCAAGATACCAGTACGACCAAGACCAGTTGGATGGAATTGGATCATTTCCATATCTTTCAAGCCGTTACCAGCACGGAAAGCTGCTGCCATGCCATCGCCTGTGGAAAGGAATGGGTTTGTAGTACGAGTCCAGAAAATACGACCTGCACCACCAGTGGACAAGATGACAGCTTTCGCTTTAATTTGTTCTACGCGACCTTCTTTCATGTTCCAAACTACAGCGCCACCAACATGACCGTCTGCAGATTTAACAAGATCTAAAAGGTACCATTCTTGTAAGAAGTGTACGCCTTCTTTCAAGCATTGTTCGTAAGTTGTGTGCAAAATAACGTGACCAGTTTTATCCGCAGAGTAGCAAGTACGTGGATAAGATTGACCGCCGAAGTTACGTTGCGCAATTTTATTTTCTTGAGTACGAGAGAAAGGAGCACCCATGTGGTCCATTTCAAGTACGCCTTCTGGACAACGAGAGCAGAAGAATTCGATCGCATCTTGGTCACCAAGATAGTCAGAACCTTTTACTGTATCGAAAGTATGTGTTTCAACTGTATCTTCAGCTGCTACGTTGTTCAAACATGCATTGACACCGCCTTGCGCCATTGCTGTTGCTGAACGGGTTGGGAAAATTTTAGTAATAAGTGCTACATTTAAGCCTTTACGACGACCTACTTCAAGAGCCGCGCGTTGACCAGCGCCACCGCTACCTACTACTAGAACATCAAACTGTTCCATAATGACCTCCTCATAACTACCTATAAAAAGAAAATTTCTTAGACTATCTAGATTCAAAAACCTTATAAAAATTTTTGATAACCTAATCATTTTTCCTTAAAGAAAAGCCTCACACTTGTGCGATTTTTCTTATAGCTTTACTTATAATTATAGAGAGCATTGCCCCGTATGTCTAAACCTTATTATGCATAATTAATTTCGATGATTTTAATTGATACTCTATATCATTTCATATTTTTGTAGATGAATCTTGAACATTCTGATTATATTAAATGGAAATTCTATTTATTTTTATGTATATCATTTATATTGATTCGGTTCCGAATTTTTTACTTTATAGATAACCATATGAGACCAATAAATACTATGTTTTACCGACTATACCACCCCAATAAGGTCATTTATTGTTATCAAAATTTTTAAATTCCTACTAAAAATACACGGAATTTAAATAGCTTATGTATATTAAAACCTCTCGATTTTAGTATACTTTTCACTTTTGATAATCATTATCATAAGTTTTTATTGTGATTTTCCTTACATCTTTCAAAATCGGTAAAATCACCCTTATCTATGCATATACGGCAATCTTCGATATACTTCATTTTATGAAATCTAATTATACTAGATAAAACTTATATAGTAGTGCTTACACACACTATATATATGAATATATAAGGTTTTACCATTTATTACATTCATTTTTCACTCATTCCGTTTGTATAAGGTATGATAATAGATAAATTAGTTATATAATATAACTTAAATATGTTAATATTAATTTAATTACTAATGTGTTGCAGCTTTCACAAAATGGGATCTGATTAGTAATTAAGTTGTATTAAGAGAGAGTTATATAATTTAATCATACATAAGGAGAACAAACATATGAAGATTTTACTTGTAGAAGACGAAGAAATGCTGAATGGTATTACGGCCAAATATTTGCGTGCTGAAAATATGACTGTCGATACATGTTTCAACGGTCAACAAGCTATCGATTATGTAAATACATCTAGTTATGATGTCATCGTTATGGATATCATGATGCCTGTATTGGATGGCATTAGCGCATTGGCTCAAATGCGTAACGAAGGTAATACAACACCTGTTTTATTATTAACGGCGAAGGATTCCTTACAAGATAAGGTT
Organism: Veillonella sp. ICM51a; assembly: GCF_000524355.1. Lineage (NCBI taxonomy): Bacteria > Bacillati > Bacillota > Negativicutes > Veillonellales > Veillonellaceae > Veillonella > Veillonella sp. ICM51a. Next base: position 7,348 of record NZ_JAPX01000015.1, on the reverse strand, counting down.
ACAGGTCTCAATACAGGGGCCGATGATTACCTTGTGAAACCTTTTGATCTTGAAGAATTAACAGCTCGTATCTATGCGTTAGCACGTCGTAACGCACGTCATGCACAAAATGATATCAAGGTTGGTCCTTTGACAATCAACGTTCCGCAACGTACGGTAAAGCGTGATGGCGAAGCGATTACATTGACAGCTAAAGAATTTGATTTATTGTATTATTTAGCAAGCAACGAAAATATCGTTTTGTCCCGTCAACAAATTCTAGATCATGTTTGGGAATACGATTATGAAAGCTACTCTAATCTAATTGATGTATATATTAAGGATTTACGTAAAAAGATTGACACGGATGAAAATGTGAAATTGATTCAAACCGTTCGTGGAGTAGGATATGTCCTCAAAACAGAAAACTAAGGAACAAGGTCACGACCTTAATTCTATGTCCGGTGCATTTAAGCACCTGTGGAATCGCATACCACTAACCTTTAAAATCATGTTGTGGTATACGTTGTTTCTGATTACCCTTCTAATTTCCATGTCCATTTTCTACTATAACTATATGGGCACGGCACGCAGCACGGAAATCAGAGATCGATTACAACAACAAACGCTCATCATGTCTACGGACATTCGCAAGTTTAAGCCTTATGAAGATGGCACATTCTATCTCGTTTACACACAAGATGGATTAATTACGAAAGGCTATTTACCGGATGGATTCCCAAATCAATCGAATTTATCGCTTGGACAGGTTGGTGAGATCGAAGCCAATGGTATGACATTTTACTATTACGATGTTCCTATCAACGCACCGAATTACCGAGGTTTCTTACGGGCTATTACGAGCCAAAAGATTACGGATAAAAACGGAGATATCCTATACGCCTTATTGCTTGTCAATTTGGTGGCGTTGCTCATCTCTTCTATCGGTGGTTATCTATTCATAAAACAAGGCCTAAAACCGTTGCGTAAACTGACTCACACAGCAAAGGTTATCGGCAAAAACAACGACTTGAGTCGTCGTATTGAATTGCCGGAAATCGCGAAGGATGAAGTCTATGAGTTGACGACCACATTCAACCGCATGTTATCCGGCCTCGAAGATTCATCCAATCGGGAAAAGCAATTCAGTTCTGACGTATCTCATGAATTGCGCACCCCTATTGCCGTTATCCAAGCTGAAAGTGAGTACGCCATCAAATATGCGCGAACACCAGAGGAAATGCAAGAAGGCTTGACCCATATTTTAGAGCAAGCAAAATTCATGTCATCCCTCGTATCGCAATTATTGGATGTAGCACGGTTAGAAAATAACTATGAAATGAATGTAGCCCCTGTGGATGTAAGTACCATGTTAAGAAACATGATACATGATTACACTCGACTTTGTGCGGAAAAGCATATCACCATCAATGCTGATATTGATAGTGATTTAATCATTACGGGCCACGAAGTATCCTTACGTCGTGCCGTAACGAATCTTATCGACAATGCTATTAAATTCACAAAGTCGACCATCAATATCACGGCCAAGCGCAATAATCTATATTTGATTATTGAGGTTACCGATAACGGGATTGGCATCGAGGCAGATAATCTATCACAAATCTTCAACCGTATGTATCAAACAGAGCAATCACGAAATAAAAAGTCTAATCACGGTATAGGCTTAGGCCTCTATTTCGTAGACAAGGTTGTTCATTTACATCACGGTACAATCACGGCAAAGAGTGAGCTAGGTGTATTTACTACCTTCTCCATTACCCTTCCTCTATCGGAAGCATTAATAGAATAATGTAATACGTTGTACATAAAAACACCCCTCTATATGACAAGTCTCAACTACGAGAAGCACTCGTCATATAGAAGGGTGTTTTATTTTCGTATATGTAAATACTGTAATTTACTTGTAAACTAGACAAGGTATTTAACCGAGTAAAGCTAATAATGGTACATAGACGTACTCAAGAAAACTCCATACCACAAGGCCAGCTACGGCACCTACAATGGCACCATTAATACGAATCCAGCTGAGGTCATCCTCTACCTTAGACTCGATAAAGTAGATAAATTTATCGGTGCTAAGTCCGCCTAATACTTGGCGTATGATGGTTTCGATGAGATCATACCCTTGTTCTAGCACATACCGTGCAATATCGTGGAGGGTAGTTTCAATGCGATTACGAAGATCTTCAGATTGACCATATACATTCCAAAGTTCAAGGGCGATATTTACAAGAACTTGAGCTGGCGTTTCGCCATTTTCATCGCCTTCAACAAGTAACTCCTCAACGTATGGACATAAATGGTTCTCGATGATAGATTCCCAATCTTGTTCTCGTATCCAACGTTCCCAGGCCTCATCGAGAGCATCGCAGACCACATGATTTTCCTCTATGTGGCGAATCGGATCTACCCACTGACGAAGCCATGCTGTCCGCTCAGGGCTATTAGGGCGTTTCCAATTTTCCAACATAGCATACGCCTCTGTTACAATGGCTTCTGCCATTTCACGATAATTAACAACATCAGTGGCCTCGGACAAGGAAATCAAGAAATCAGAAAGGAATCCCTTTCGTTTTTTCTTATGTGCTTCCTCTGCAACTACGGCCGTAAGCCAGGTGACCATAGCAGGATGGTTAATACGCTCTTGAATCACATTCAAGACCTGTACAACCATGCCTTCATAGCGATTGTGTTCACATAAATCAAGTAATACATGCTTTAACACAGGTACGAGGGAATGTTTTTCTAACAATGCACGAATGCGCTTAGCCCCCCACTGTGCCCATTCCTCAGTTGTTTGAGATTTCCATAACAAATGTAATCCCTGATGAATGACAAGGCGTGCGGCCCGCTGTCCCTCTGGAGACAGTAGAAATTTTTCAAATAAAGGTACGAATTGTACCTTGCCTAATAGCACTTGGCAGCGATCTCGCGTTAGCATCTTCGTTTCCACCAGCTTAATTACACCATTGATCAAGCGTTCCTTATTGCGAGGAATCAAAGCCGTATGATACGGAAATCCTAAAGGTTTACGGAATAATGCAGTCACGGCAAACCAGTCCGCCACACTACCGATAAGAGCAGATTGTACCGCCCAATAGAGCGGCTGGTACCAGCTTTCATGATCAAAGAAAAACTGGCCTACAAAAACAAAACAGTAGAGCACGACCATTAAGCCAAAGATCCCATTGGCTCGCTGTTTCAAGGTAAGCGATTTAATATATCGTATCATCCGATCACCCCCTTAATGAGGAGGGTAACGCCGTAGAACAGCCCGCCGAGGACGGCCCCCACAAGTGAACCATTGATACGAACCATTTGTAAATCATAATACATTTTACCGCGTATAATGTGCGTAATCTCGTCCGGTGAATAACGAGATAGTTCTTCGCCCACCACACGATCGATAAGAGGGTTCAATTTTTGTAGCCATGGAATGCTACGCAACAAGAAGAATCGTTCAAATGGCGCTTGTTTCTCAGGATTTAGAAGTATTTCACTGCCGAGCACGTTAAATCGTTCGAGCACAATATCCATGAGGCGCACCCAATCGAGCGTATCCCCATCGATGAGCTTGCCTTCCCATTCTTCGAGGACCATTTTAACCCATTGGTCCTTATGTTCTTCAATGAAAGCCTGCCATTCCTCATTAGTTTCCAAATTATTGAAAAATCTAATGGCCTGCCCCCATATATAGCGTCCCAATGGCGAATCGATATCTTCGTTGTCTTGTAAAAACTGAACTGCTTTTTTCTGTACCGTATCAACTAATCGTTCAGGTGAAAGCCCATCACCACCAAAGGCAATAGCTAGTTCACGCATGAATGAATCCTTAGTATAGGTTTTCATAATGTCTAGCATGACGCGATTCAAATATGGATACACCTGATTTGACGCGATAACACGCTGACAAGTTCGATTAAAATAAAGCCAAAACACGCTAGCCGTATGGCGTTCCAGCATGCAACGACCGAATAGAATAACGAGAGGTGTGGCCTTCCAATTGGATACCCCTTTATAAACAGCCTTATTAATCTCCTTACGCATCGGCTCAATATCCATATGGGATAATACCTGATTGCCAACGCCGTATAAGAGTTCTCTCATCTGTTTTTGCCCTACATCACTCATGCCATATTCGATGATACGCACCATAACGCGTTCTCGTTTGATGGCATAGTACATTTGTGGCACCCGAAGTAATTCTTCGCTGAGCATGGTCCGGCCAATCTGTATTAACCGTTCTTTACTACGCGGCAAGATAGCCGTTTTGAAAGGAATACCTAAAGGCTTTGTAAAGAGCGCTGTCACTGCATACCAATCCGCCAAACCGCCAATCATCGCGGCCCCCGAAACGTGCATGATAAACGCCCAAAGTGCATCGTGCCTATGAGGGTATGAAATTAAAAATATGATAGCCATGACAATCAACAATGTGGTTGCCACTGGTTTAGTTTTCATCATCACTTGATCCTAACTTACTGAATTACGTATATAGACTCTCCCCATACAACGTAGTGACCACATAAGTCACGAACTTTCACGAACTACAACTTGTGAAAGTATATTTAGAATGTGCATTCATCGCCATCTTTTTGAGGCTCCCATACAGGAACATCGCCAAAGAGAGCTTTAAAATACACGGATGGCGTCCATAGTGGACCATTTAGATGCATAGGAATAAACGCCTTTTTCACCTGCACGCGGCGTAAGAATTCAATAGCACCCCATTCCATGGCATCTTCTAAACGATTATCTACCGGGAACATCGCCACATCTACGGATAGACCTTCTAGTTCCTTAAATTCACGCCAAGCCATGCGTTTTGCATCCGCATTATTCTCCGGCGTATCGCCAATCCAATGCCACCAATTAAGGTCACCTGCATGGAATATGGAGTCAGAGTCGATATTTGCAGTATCCGTTTTTACATAGAAAGAACCACCTTCGTCGGTGCTACCGTACATATGAATCCCTACATCATCGAGATTTGCATCTTGGCCAGGTCGCATGGTAATACATTTTCTTACCTTACCTTCTAATGGCACATCTTGATGGCAAATATAACGCGTTTGAGGACCATCAAATTCCGTAATAGACGGATTAAAATGATCTGCATGGCTGTGACTAATAAAAAACCACAATTCACGGCCACGCTTTGCCAATTGCCAAACAATATTGTTTGGATCCTTATAATAATCAAACACATAGCAGCGCTTGCCATCATCTACGAGGAAGCCGCTGTGTGCGAGAAATGTTACATCTAACATCGTTATCAATACCTCTATATTACTGAGAATTTATATCATTCGTATTCTTTATTATACCATATTTTTCTATATACGTGGTTGAGGATGTAGTAAAGAGTGCTCTGCCAAAGCCGACACGCTACTGCGCTTCGCGGAGCCCGAAGTCGTTTTGGCAGGGCACTCTTTACCTCAACTCAGTATATTAGAAACATTTAGGTATAATAAAGAATACAAATTGATTTTTAGGAGAGAAGTCGTTTTTTGAAAACAGGGCCTTCCTGCACTCAGTACATTAGAGACATTTAGGTATAATAAAGAATACGAATTTTGTTTAGCGACAAAAGTCGATTTTTAGGGAGTAGGTTCGTCTACATAAACCTCTATCCGAATTTAGGTATAATAAAGAATACAAAACGATTTTGGTAAAACAGGGATAAGAAATGCCGCTGGCATTTCTTATATGCGGCCAGCGGCTTTCATGTAGTCGATATATTGGTTGCCCCATTTTTCAAGAGATGCAAGAACGGTTTTAAAGCCTGCACCTACTTCGGTAAGGCTATATTCTACCTTTGGTGGAATGGTGCCGTATACTTCCCGATGGACTAAACCATCATCTTCCATTTGGCGCAATGCTCTAGTGAGTGTAGCCTGCGTAATTGGATGCAATCGGCGCTCTAACTCACGGAAGCGCACAGGACCTTCGGCTAATTCGTGCATGATCAATAAAGACCATTTGCCGGCTAATAACTTTTGACTCGTTGCAAAGGGGCATCTGCCCACTAAATCATGAACATTTACGAGTTGTTCTGCCATTGTAATTCTCCTTCTCTATATAGCTTAAGTAGCTCGTTATAACAAGGCTAAACCTCTACAGCTAAGCTCAACTATGTATAGCTATACTACTATTTCCATTTCAGGATTAGAAATAGTTCTTTCTAATGTAGTTCAAATCATATCACAAATTTATCATATTGCAAGCATTTTACAGTATCTTTTTTTATGGTCTTGAATTGTCAAGTCAAATGCAACTCTACTGAATGATAAACCTCGTATGGAGTTTTCCAATTTAAGCATTTGCGCGGCCTAAGATTTATTTCTTTCATTTTTGCTTCAACATAGCTATCTGATTGATTAATATCCACAGTTTTCGGGAAATATTCTCTAAGCAATCCATTGGTGTTTTCGTTTGTTCCTCTTTGCCAAGGATGATGTGGAAATGGAAAATAAAATTCTACTAAATTCAACTCCTGACTAATTTCTGCATGTTTAGAAAACTCTTTCCCTCTATCTGGAGTTATTGTTTCTAGAGGTTGATTTTTTAAAAGCTTAATCATCGCTTGTTTGACTAAAAATGCATTCTTTTTTGCAATTTTTTTACATAGCAGATACCTACTTTTTCGATCAGTTAATGTTACTAAGCAAGCCTTACCAGTCTGCCCCATAACTGTATCAGCCTCCCAATCACCTAATCGTTCTCGATTATTTGCAGGAGCTGGTCTATCTGTAATTAAATTACTAATTTGAATTTTTCCACGTCTTTCTTCATAATTTTTTGTATGACGACTTTTACCACGATGTCGTAGTTTGCGAACAACTCCTCTATTTCCATGTGATAATTCTTTTTCATCAAAACGACCATTATATATTTCCCTGTAAATTGTATTGTAACTAATAGTGAAGCTTGAATTTTCAAATTTCAATCGAGAGGAGATCTGTTCCGGAGACCATTGATGTCTCAAAAATAAATTCTTTACACATTCATATAGACTTGGATTATCTAGCTTTTTTCTTGGTTTACAATTAAAGCGTCTATTTTTATATCTGTCATGGGCTTCACAAGGTATGTACTCGCCATTTTGACTATTTCTTTTGATTTCTCTTGATATAGACGATTTATTTTTCCCAAGTAAAATTGAAATTTCTGTTTGATTTTTTCCTATATCAATAAAATGTTTTAGAATTTCGCGCTCTTTTAGTGTAAAATGAGTATAATGATTCATGGCTCCTCCTGATTTTTAGATGTCTTTGCAAACACTATTTTATCAGAAAGCCATGAATCTTTTTTAGTTGCACTTAGATTATAAATTCAAGGTAAA
>NZ_JAPX01000014.1:0-37754 GCF_000524355.1 Veillonella sp. ICM51a | reverse complement strand
ATTCTATAGAAACATTATAATCAGATTATAATTTTATACTCGCCTAAAAGAAACCGATGAGGTGGAGATAAAAATAGGAAATGCACTCACAGAGAGCGGGATTAGCTGAGAACCCGTAGTACGCAGCTTATTAAATGGACCACCGAGGGCGCATGGAACAGAATGAATTTCATTCCTAGTATGGTGCGACGTCACACGAGCGTTAGTCGTGAGGGATATGTTAGTATCCTGCGAAAGAGGAGTGCGCTGCATTCAAACAAGGTGGTACCGCGATTTATAGCATAATACAAGTATTTTCTAATACTCTTGTAAAAATAGAACTATAGACTCGTCCTTGACGTTATATTGTCATGGGCGAGTTTTTTTATTGGCAAATGCCAGATGGAGGTTCTCATGATTTTTCCTAGTTTAGACCGTGTGAAAGCTATCGCACCGGGCTACGATATCGTGCCTGTATATATGGAAATTTTATCCGACGTACGCACACCGATTAGCGTGTTGAAAGCGTTAAAACAAGTGAGCAGTCATACGTACTTGCTTGAAAGTGCGGATAATAGTAATCATTGGGGCCGTTACTCCTTCTTGGGCTATGATCCTAAGATTGAGCTCTTCTGCAAAAATCATCAAATGACTATCAAAGACGGTACAACGCGTACCTTTGAGTGCTCTGACCCAGCTGCAGAGATTCGCAATATTTTGAGCCAATATAAAAGCCCTCGTTTAGAAGAGCTACCAACCTTCACAGGTGGCTTTGTAGGGTACTTCGCTTGCGAATACATTCGCTACATCGAGCCAACCCTTGATTTCCCAACACCAGATGATGACTCTGCTATGGTCAACGATGTAGACCTTATGCTCTTTGATAAGGTTATCGCATTCGACCATTACAAAAATAAAATCTACTTGATTGCTAACATCAGCACAAACGATTTGGAACGCAACTACAACAAGGCTGAGCTTGAACTTAAAGCACTAGCTGACCTCGTAGTAAATGGTAAAGAGGCGGACATTCCAAAAGGAATCCTTAAAACAGAGTTTATCTCTGAGTTTACAAAGGATGAGTTTGAAGCAGTTGTTAAAAAGACACAGCACTACATCAAGGAAGGGGATATCTTCCAATGTGTTGTATCTAACCGCCGTGAAGCTGAGTTCGATGGTAGCTTGTTAAATGCGTACCGCGTATTACGTACGTTGAATCCATCGCCATACATGTTCTACCTATCTGGTGGCGATGTAGAGCTTACAGGTGCTTCTCCAGAAACATTGGTAAAATTGACAGACGGCAAAATGTATACCTTCCCAATTGCAGGTACTATGCGCCGCGGTAAAACCGAAGCAGAGGACCTCGCTATTGAAGAAAAACTCATTAATGACGAAAAAGAGTTGGCTGAACATAACATGCTCGTTGACCTTGGTCGTAACGATTTAGGTAAAATTGCTAAATTTGGTTCCGTACAAGTAGAGGCGTTACATATGTTGCAACGTTTCTCCCACGTAATTCACATTACATCTACTGTAAGCGGTGACATTCAAGATGGTAAAGATGCCCTCGATGCTATCGGTGCTACATTGCCAGCTGGTACATTGTCCGGGGCTCCTAAAATTCGTGCTATCGAAATCTTACACGAACTAGAAAAAAGCCCACGCGGTGTATACGGCGGTGCTGTAGGCTATATTGATTTCTCCGGTAACATGGACGTATGTATCGGCATCCGTATGGCTATGAATAAAGGCGGTAAGGTCTATGTTCGCGCCGGAGCTGGTATCGTTCGAGATAGTGTTCCTGCTAGTGAATACAACGAAACCTTAATCAAAGGCCAATCCATGATTTCCGCAATTACAGATGCACAGGAGGTAGAATAATGGTACTCCTTATAGATAATTACGATAGCTTCTCCTTCAATTTATACCAATTAGTAGGCTCTATCGATCCAGATATTAAAGTCATCCGTAGCGATGAATTAACAGTTGAAGAAATCCGCGCTTTGAAACCAGATTACGTGATACTTTCACCAGGACCTGGCAGACCAGCTGATGCGGGCGTATACGAAGACCTATTGCGCGAATGCAAAGGCGAATTCCCAATCCTCGGCGTATGCCTTGGTCACCAAGCCATCGGCGAAGTATTCGGCGGCACCGTTTCCTATGCAAAACAAGTTATGCACGGCAAACAAAGCGTAGCCAAACAAGTACACCCATCTAAAATCCTAAAAGGGGTACCTGAAGAATTCGAAGTAGCACGCTACCACTCCTTGGCAATCATTGACGAAACCATGCCAAGCGAACTTATCGTTACATCCATTACAGGCGACGGCGAAGTAATGAGCGTAGAACACAAAGACTATCCAATCTACGGCGTGCAATTCCATCCGGAATCTATCATGACACCAAATGGGGAACAAATGATTCGCAATTTCTTATCTAAGTAGTACCAGGACCGGTATTGTCTTATATACATTTGTAGTCGAGATGGAGGCCCTAAAGCCTCCACCGGCCAGATCTGTCCCTGCGGGACAGGGCCAAAGTCGTTTTAGGACCACCATCTCGACTTCATCTTTATTTAAATCCAAATCCGGTCCTATGACCACTTTTAATAAAAATTGTGAATCATTTGTTTCCTTAAATGCAAAAGTAAGAAAACAGCATCGCCGTTTTCCTTCCCAGCGCCGCAGAAACATTTTTAAATATTTAATTGTTGTTCATTTTGATAGCAGTGTAAGCAGGTAGTAGGGCATAAGTCCCTGTGAATCCACAAGCGATATGAATGAGAGTCTATGCCCTATTACCGTTGAACAGAAGCAAAATGAACAACAAGTAAGGAGTTATAAATGATCCAAGAAGCATTATATAAAGTAACCCATGGTCAAGATTTATCTTATGACCTTGCAAAAGATACAATGAACAAAATTATGAGCGGAGATGTAGCCGAAGTCCCTATGGCTGGTTTCTTATGTGCTCTAGCAGCGAAAGGCCCTACTGTAGATGAGGTTACAGCTTTTGCTGAGGTTATGCGTGAAAAGGCTGGTTCTGTTCCGCACGAGCAAACAGTAGTTGAAATTGTAGGTACTGGTGGCGATGAAGCGAATACATTCAACATTTCTACTACATCTGGCTTTATCATTTCTGCCGCAGGTATTCCTGTAGCAAAACATGGTAACCGCAGTGTATCCAGTAAATGTGGTGCTGCTGATTTGATCGAAGCATTAGGCGCTAAATTAGAGCTTAATGGTGAACAAAACGAGGCAGTTCTCAATAAAGCCAATATGTGCTTCATGTTTGCTCCTGTATATCACCAAGCTATGAAATATGCAGGCCCTGTACGTAAAGCGTTGGGCGTTCGTACTGTGTTCAACATCCTTGGACCATTGGCGAACCCAGCAGGCGCTACGGTTGAGTTGATGGGCGTTTACGATAAATCCTTGGTAGAGCCATTGGCTCATGTATTGGCTAACCTTGGTGTGAAACGCGGTGCTGTGGTACACGGCTTCGATGGCCTTGATGAAATTACGGCTACCAACAAAACGTACGTATGCGAAATTAATAATGGTACTTTCACAAGCTACGAATTCGATCCTAAGGACTATGGTTTCGAATACGCTGATAAAACTGAGCTTGAAGGTGGCGACGCAACAGTAAATGCCGAGATTACACGCCGCGTTCTCGGTGGTGAGCAAGGCGGCAAACGCACGGCGGTTCTTCTTAACGCAGGCATGGCCATTTATCTTGCAAAAGAGGGCATTACATTGACAGAGGGCATTGAAGAGGCAAAACATATAATCGATTCTGGCAAGGCTCTTGCTACAATGGAACAATTTGTGAAAGCAACCCAAGAGGTATAATCATTGATTTTAGATAAGATTATAGAGGCTACCAAAATTCGGGTAGTCCAAGAAAAACAGGTGGAATCGCCTGAGGCTATAAAAGCAGCGGCGTTGGCGTTACCATCTGATACAGGATTTCCTTTTGAAGCAGCCCTTCGTCAGCAAGACTTTAACTTTATTTGCGAAGTAAAGAAGGCATCTCCGTCTAAGGGAATTATTGCTGAGCACTTTCCCTATTTAGACATCGCCAAAGAATATGAAGTGGCTGGTGCTGCGGCTATCTCTGTTTTGACGGAGCCAGACTTCTTTAAAGGTGATAAAAAATATTTGCAAGAAATTGCAAACACTGTCAAAATCCCTGTGCTTCGTAAGGACTTCATCATCGATGAGTACCAAATCTACCAAGCAAAAGTGTGTGGCGCTAGTGCGATTCTCCTAATCTGTGCATGTTTAGATGTACCTACGTTAACAAAATTCCGTGAGTTAGCCGATTCTCTTGGTTTATCCTCCTTGGTTGAGGCCCATGACGAGCACGAAGTGCAAATGGCCATCGATTGCGGTGCTCGCATTATTGGCGTTAATAACCGCAATTTGAAAGACTTCACGGTAGACGTACAAAATAGTGTGCGCTTGCGTAATCTCGTTCAAGACGATGTGATCTTTGTATCTGAAAGCGGTCTAGAAACGCCCGAGGACATCCAAGTGTTGCGGGATAACAATATCGGTGTCGCCTTGATGGGGGAAACCTTTATGCGTTCTCCTAACAAGGTGGAAAAGTTGGCATATCTCTATGGTCCCACATACTACACGCCAAAGGTTAAGATGTGTGGCATCTCCAAGGTTGAAACAATTCCTGCTGTAGTGGAGGCAAAGCCAGACTATATGGGATTGGTATTTGCACCGAGCAAACGACAAGTTACTGTGGAGCAAGCTAAAATATTGATTGAAGAACTACATAAGCAATGTATACATCACTATGACACAAAGGTAGTTAAAACAGTAGGCGTTTTTGTTAATGAAACATTAGATAATCTTGTTCGTATTGCTGATACAGCGAATCTTGATGCTGTGCAATTGCATGGCGATGAAGATGAAGCTTTCATCCAATCCTTAAAAGAACGTACTAATGTAGAGGTTTGGAAAGCAATTCAAATCCGCACTGCTGCAGATACAGAAAAATGGATTGATAGCAGTGCAGATATGCTTCTCTTTGATGCATATCATAAAGACGAGAGGGGCGGTACAGGAGAAGTATTCGACTGGTCCTCTTTAGATGCGTTTGAACGTCCATTTATGTTGGCTGGTGGTATCGATTCTACGAATGTGGCGCGTGCGATTCGCACCGTTCGCCCATATGGTATTGATATTAGCAGTGGCATTGAAACAAATGGTGTGAAGGACGATGAGAAGATTACAGCTTTCACCAAGATTGTGAAGAGTATAGGAAGGTAAGTTATATGAGTGAAGAAAGACATGGCTATTTTGGCGCCTTTGGTGGTCAATTTATGCCAGAAACATTGATGAATGCAGTCATCGAATTGGAAGAAGCGTACAATAAGTACAAAGATGATCCAGAGTTCGTGCGCGAACTTGAGGATTTACATAAAAAATATACAGGTCGTCCCTCCCTTTTGTATTATGCAGACCGCATGACAAAAGATCTAGGTGGTGCCAAAATTTATCTGAAACGGGAAGATTTAAACCATACTGGTTCTCACAAATTGAATAACGTAATTGGCCAAATGCTATTGGCAAAACGGATGGGTAAAACACGCGTAATCGCTGAAACTGGGGCTGGTCAACATGGTGTAGCAACAGCTACGGTAGCCGCATTGATGGGCATGGAATGTGAAGTATTCATGGGTGCTGAAGACTGTGAACGCCAAGCGCTCAACGTATATCGCATGGAATTGTTGGGCGCAAAGGTACATCCTGTAACAACAGGTACTAGCACATTGAAAGATGCTGTATCCGAAGCTATGCGCGAATGGACAAATCGTATGTCCGATACACACTATGTGTTGGGCTCCGTTATGGGCGCGCATCCATTCCCTATGATCGTTCGCGATTTCCAATCCATCATCAGCCGTGAAGCGCGTGAACAAATTCTCGAAGCGGAAGGTAAATTGCCAACAGCTGTTATGGCCTGTGTTGGTGGCGGCTCCAATGCGATGGGGATGTTCTATAACTTCATTCCTGATGAAGGTGTACGCCTCATTGGTTGTGAAGCAGCTGGCCATGGCGTAGATACAGATATGAATGCTGCTACGATGGCAAATGGTACAGTAGGTATTTTCCATGGTATGAAATCCTACTTCTGCCAAGATGAAGATGGTCAAATCGCACCGGTATATTCCATCTCTGCAGGCCTTGATTATCCTGGCATCGGACCTGAACATGCGTACTTGCGCGATAGTGGTCGTGCTGAATACGTACCTGTTACAGATGATGAAGCAGTAGATGCGTTTGAATACCTATCCCGTTTAGAAGGGATTATTCCTGCTATTGAAAGTGCTCATGCGGTGGCACATGCACGTAAAATTGCTCCTACCATGAGTAAGGACGATATCATTATTATTTGTTTATCTGGTCGTGGCGATAAGGACGTTGCTGCTATGGCGAAATACAGAGGGGTGGATCTTCATGAGTAAAATTAAAGATGCTTTCACAAAGGGCAAGGCATTCATCCCATTTATTAGTGCTGGTGACCATGGTATTGAGAACACGGAACGGTATATTCGCATCATGGTGAAAGCTGGCGCTGATATGGTGGAAATCGGTATTCCGTTCTCGGACCCGACAGCGGAAGGCCCAGTTATCCAAGAGGCAAGCACGCGTGCATTGTCTACAGGTGTAAAAATTCACGATATCTTCGATATGGTACGCCGTTTGCGCAGTGGTGATGATGCGGTGACAGTGCCACTCGTATTCATGACCTATTTGAATCCTATCTATGTATTCGGTCGTGAAAAATTCTTTACCCTCTGTGAAGAGGTTGGCATTTCTGGCGTTATTGTGCCAGATATGCCGTTTGAAGAAAAAGGTGAACTTGGAACAATTGCTCATAAGCATGGTGTTGAAGTAGTATCCTTGATTGCTCCAACATCTGAAAACCGTATCGAAATGATCGCAAAAGAAGCGGAAGGTTTCGTGTATTGTGTATCGTCCTTGGGCGTTACCGGTATGCGTAGCGAAATTAAAACGGATATTAAATCCATCGTTGAAACCATTCGCAAATACACAGATATTTCTGTAGCCGTTGGCTTCGGTATTTCCAAGCCTGAACAAGCGGAAGCTATGGCGCGTGTATCCGATGGTGCTATCGTAGGGTCTGCTATTGTTAAAATCATTGCTGAACATGGGGAAAATGCAGATCAAGCATTGTTTGATTACGTACAATCTATGAAACAAGCTGTTTTAAAGGCTGGTGCATAATATAGTTGCCCTGTCGTTTGAGAAAAAGGATGTTTAATGATACGACAATTAGTAATTGATACAATAAAAGATAATATTATAGATCGGTATTGTGATTTTTCTGGCACTATTTCTCGGGGCGCATTTTGGCGATTTATGCTCGTTGAACATTTGATTGTTGGTGTTTGCTTAGCCGTGCTAGGTTTACTGTCCCTGTATAGTGCCCTATTTATATATACAATAGGCATAGTTTTTGCGCTGTGGTTTATTTCGATTATGGCCCTTACATTGCCTAATTTGGGTGCTATGGTACGTCGCTTACATGATACAAATAATAGCGAATGGCTTTTGCTATTAGGGTTTATTCCCTATATAGGCATTCTAATCGTTATCGTATTATTGCTGCGAGGCACAAAGAAACATCCTATTATTGAAAGCTCAGTTGAATCCTTTGAAGAAATAGATTTATTTAGCGATAACGCGGTGGATAATCCGCAAAACCTAGGTATATTAAGCAATGCATCTCATACATCATATGGGAAAACAAGTATTATTGCTGCTGTTTTTCTTACTATTGTTAGCTGGGGGATTGGGATATATAGTTTTTCCTCTGCTGCAGATAAGGAAATCGATGCGTATTTACAGATGCAACCTGGTGCGTTTATGATTATGGCACAGAAGACCTTAGGTAGTAGTACAGCTGTTGAATCTGCTAAACAGGTTGTAATAAATTATTATACATATCTTAATAAGGAACAATATCAAGAGGCATATCGTTTATTGGCTCATCGAGAACGTGAAAAATATGGCACCTATGATCAATGGGTTAAATCTGTTAAAGCTACTCATAATCGTCAAATGTCTTCGCTCCGTTTACAAGCTGTGTTGAGAGATGATGACGATGTAGATCATATTTCCTTTGAGCTGACTTTCACAGATAAAGCCTATCCTAATCAAATGTTCGTCAAGATGATATATGAACGTGATACGTGGCGTATTGAGTCGATTGTGCCGTACGATCAAAAATTTGAAGAGCGATAAGGAGGGCCTATGAATCAGAATATGATATATGATGTAAGTTATATGGATGCCCTTAAACGTGGATTCAAGCAATATGTTACCTTTTCTGGTCGTGCTAGCCGCAGTGAGTTTTGGCGTTTTATGGTGTGCCGAGAAATTATTTTAGACGGGCTAGCTGGTTTCGGTCTTATCGTAGATATGGTGCTCGGCAATACATCGGCTGCTAGTGATTATGCAATGGTGCTGCTCGTCATATTACAGCTCGTATTTTTTCTACCCAGTCTTGCTATTACCTGTCGTCGATTGCATGATGTTGGAAAGAGCGGATTAACATTTCTTTTAGTATTTATTCCTATTGTTGGTATCTTTGTGCTCTTATCTAATCTTGTGAAAAAAGGTGACGTATCCATGAATGTGTATGGGGGAAAAACAGGGTATACCTGTGTTACACCTGTTATGGAGCAACAGTTAGGCCTAGAGCATACGCCTACTGTAAGAGAAGATATTTTGATGGGTGCGGTGGCTATTATTTTATACGTTTGGATTTTTACCCAGCAGTTTGTTGAAAGTGCATGGGTATCCTTTAATGCTAGAGGCATGTTCTAGTCAAACCTCGTTTTACCATTTGGTAAGACGAGGTTCTTTTTATATGAAAATTTTATGAAAGTTTAAATGTGGATTTATTGACTATATTGAAAAATATTGTAAAATGAATAATAGATGAAACTAAATAATTCGAATTAGATAATAATGTATGTAAATCATATTGTAGAAAGAGGTTCGGCATGCGTGCTTGTCCAAAGTGTGGACAAAGAATACCTAGTTCAGAGCGTTATTGCCCGTATTGTGGGCATATGAAAAATATTCCATTACCACTTGATGCCTATGAATTGGGTTTTATAGAAAATTTTAAACACTGTGTGGTTCATAAATATGCGGATTTTGAGGGCCGTGCTAGTCGCAGTGAATACTGGCATTTTATGCTTGTGTACCAATTAATTATAGCCATTATATTATTTATATGTGCTGCTATTAGTTGTGTAACACCTGTATCGGGGACAACGGGCGTTGGACTAGGTTTGGTAGTCCTTTTTATTTTGTCCATTGGATTTATCATACCAGGTGTAGCCGTTGCTGTTCGACGTTTACATGATCTTGGTTGGTCTGGGTGGCCTGTTCTATTGGGACTCATTCCTTTTGTCGGGATTCTGGCAGTATTAATATTAATGGCCTTGCCTGGAAAGACCGCGGCTAACCGGTTTGGAAATCCAACAGGGGTAGAAGTCATTACAAAGCAAATGGCACATAAATATGGATTTATTGATGCGACCCCATCTACACCATTGACTATAGTACTTATAGTGGTGTTAGTTGTACTATGGTTACTAGTGGATTGGATGTTAGCAAATTGAATATATGTATAGAGCATCAGGATTAAAATAGAAGGTCTGTGAAAATGAGCAAAATTGCATTTTCACAGACCTTTATTGTATGTAAACTAAAAGTTATGACAACTCATTCAAAATACATATGACTCAATAGACGTATTCAGCTATATGACAAGCCTTTTTAATTGACTAAGCACAGCGTACTTTTTATAATAGATATATTATAATACTATAGTTTCGTAGTGGGATTATTATTTCCTAGTTAAATACAGGAATTATATTATCTACAGTTGTAGTTTGCAGATAGAAACATATCTTATCAGATATATAAGGAGACAATACGATGAAGTTTAATACAAAATGCGTCCACGGTAGTGGCAAACCAGATAGTACAGGGGCAATCTCTCCAGCCATTTATATGTCCAGTACATTTACACATCCTGGTTTGGGTGAAACAACAGGATTTCAATATACACGTGAGTCTAACCCAACTCGTGATCGCCTTGAAACATTAATTGCAGGACTTGAAGAAGGTACTGATGCAATCGCTTTTTCTTCGGGGATGGCTGCTGTTGATGCAGTATTCCATTTGTTTTTCCCTGGAGACCATGTTATTTTAGGGGATGATTTGTATGGTGGATCTATTCGATTATTTACTAATATCTACGAAAAGAATGGTGTCGAATTTACCTATGTAGGTACATCTGATCTTGATGCTGTACAAGCAGCTTTTAAACCAAACACTAAAGCTGTGTACATTGAAACACCTACAAATCCGATGATGGAAATTACCGATGTACGTGCGTTGAGTAAAATGGCACATGACCGTAATGCACTTGTTATTGTAGATAATACATTTTTAAGCCCTTATTTCCAAAAACCATTACATCTTGGTGCAGATATTGTTGTCCATAGTGGGACTAAATTTATCGGTGGTCATCATGATGTAATTTCTGGATTTACCATTGTAAAAGATGATGAATTGGCAGCTCAATTGCGCCTTATTTATAAGACAGTAGGCGCGTGTTTATCTGCCTTTGATAGCTGGCTTGTCATTCGTGGCATCAAAACTTTGGCGCTCCGTATGGAACAGCATCAAAAGAATGCCATTGCTCTCGCAGAATGGTTGAAACAAGAACCGAAGGTAACAAAGGTATTATTCCCTGGACTTCCAGAACATCCAGGCTATGAAGTGAACAAATCTCAAACTACTGGCTTTGGCGGAATGTTGTCCTTTGAAGTAGATAGTGAAGAGACCGCTAAACAAGTGTTAGAAGGTATTCAATTGATTCAATTTGCTGAAAGTTTAGGCGGCACCGAATCCTTGTTGACATATCCTGTTACACAAACACATCCAGATTTAAAACCTGAAGATGCGGAACGCAAAGGGATTACACGTCGCTTGTTGCGCTTGTCCGTTGGCATTGAAGATACAGATGATTTGATTGCTGATTTAGCACAAGCTTTCAATAAATAAAAGGAGGCTATTATGGGCCGATATAATTTTGACAAAATCGTAGATCGCAAACATACAAAGTCTCTAAAATATGATTTTGCTGTACAACGTGGTAAACCTGCTGATGTATTACCATTTTGGGTAGCGGATATGGATTTTGAAATTCCTAGTGAATTAAAGCAAGTCTTGTTAGAACGCGTTAATCATGGTATTTTCGGATATACGGAATCTGATGATGCATATTTCAATGTACTAAAAGAATGGTTCGCTAGTCGTTTTAATTGGAATATAGATAAAAAATGGCTCGTAAAAACTCCGGGCGTTGTATTTGCTCTTGCTATGGCAGTGCGTGCTTTCACAAAGGAAGGGGAAGGCGTACTCATTAATCAACCTGTATACTATCCATTCAGCATGGTCATCGATGATAATGATCGTAATTTGATTAACGTTCCTTTAATTCAAGGGGCAGATACATATACAATCGATTTTGAAGGCGTAGAACGCGCTATTGTTGAGCATAATGTAACATTATTCTTGCTTTGTAATCCGCATAATCCTGTGGGCCGCGTGTGGACCGAAGATGAGTTAAAACGTCTTGGTGATATTTGTATTAAACATAATGTTATTATTATTAGCGATGAAATTCACGCGGATTTCGTATGGGATGGTCACAAGCATACTGTTTTTGCTAATCTTGGTGAAAGCTATGCTGAGCATTGCATCGTTTGTACAGCACCTAGTAAGTCCTTTAATATTGCAGGCTTACAAGTATCTAATATTTTCATCCCTAATGATTCCTTGCGGCGTAGATTTGTCAAAGAAATCGACCGTGCAGGCTATAGTCAATTGAACACGATGGGACTTGTAGGTTGCCAAGGCGCTTATGAAGTGGGTAGACCATGGCTTGATGAATTAAAGGGATACATTCAAGGGAATATTCAATATACCCTTGATTATTTTAAGGAACATTTGCCAAAGCTTCACATGTATCGACCTGAGGGTACGTATCTCATGTGGTTTGATTGCTCTGAACTGCCATTGACACCAGAAGAACGTGAACGGTGGCTACTTAATGAAGCAAAGCTATGGCTGGATAGTGGCTCCATGTTTGGTAAAGATGGTGAAAAGTTTGAACGCATCAATGTTGCCTGCCCTCGTGCAACATTGACAGAAGGTTTAGAGGCATTGCGTCGCGCTTATGTCGCTAAAGGGTTTTAGGAGGTTTCACAATGCCGATTAAAGTTATTAAGAATTTACCGGCTATAACAAAGTTAGCACAAGAGAATATCTTTGTAATGGATACGGAACGAGCGGAAACACAACAAATTCGTCCGCTTCATATTTTGCTTATCAATTTGATGCCTACAAAAGAGGTTACGGAAACACAAATCCTTCGCGCTCTTAGTAATAGCCCATTGCAAGTAAACTTAACTTTATTGCATACAGCATCTCGAAAATCTAAGAATGTAGATGAAGAATATTTAGAGACTTTTTACCGTACCTTTGACGAAGTTAAAGATGAGTGTTTTGATGGCTTAATTATTACCGGTGCTCCTGTAGAACTGATGCCTTTTGAAGAGGTTGACTATTGGGATGAGCTTGTAGAAATTATGGATTGGAGTGAAGAACACGTATGCTCCACGTTCTATATTTGTTGGGGCGCACAGGCTGGCCTGTACCATCATTTCGGCATTAATAAACAAATTATGGATACTAAATTGTTCGGCGTTTATGAACATGATATCTATAACGACCAACCGGTTCTCTTACGAGGTTTTGATGAAAAGTTCTGGATGCCGCACTCCCGCCATACTACAGTTTCATTAGAGCAAATTAAAGCACATAGGGAATTAGAATTGTTAGCTGGTTCTGAACCAACTGGGGCTGCCATCGTACGAAGCTTAGATAACAAACACATCTTTGTTTTTGGTCACTCCGAGTACGATTGGGATACACTCAATCGCGAATATGTACGAGACCTTGCTAAAGGTGAAGACATTGCGGTACCAGAAAACTATTTTCCTGATGATGATCCAAAACAAAAACCAATCGTAAGATGGCGTTCCGTAAGCACATTGCTATTTACGAATTGGTTGAACTATTACGTATACCAAGAAACACCATATATTATTGAACAAATTCAGAAAATGAAGTTTGAACGAGATAAAAATTTTGGTGCTTATATTTAAATACAGAGTATGTAAGTGAACCGAATGTGTTCCCAAAGACTCCACCGGCCGGGTCTGACTCCGGCCTACGGCCTACGCAGGGCCAAAGTCGTCTTTGGGAACGCATTCGGTTCTTTCCATATCCATTTGTTTTAAGGTACACCAAAATTTTGGTAGAGCCCGAAGTCGTTTTGAGAACTGGTAGGTTCTTCTCATTTCGAACTTTAAGTTGAAGGCACCCAAATTTTGGGAAGCCAAAGTCGCCTTTGGAAATTCATTCGGTTCTTTCTATATCCATTTGTTTTAAGATATGCCAAAATTTTGGTAGAGCCCGAAATCGTTTTGATATCCCACAGGTTCTTTATATCAATATTATATTCAAAGGGAGCCAAAATTTTGGCCATAGCTTATAGTTATGGAGAATGTATTATAAAAAGTGGTAGACATATTTTTTAATACATAGTAATATAATAGGCATAAGAAATGAAGTTTATTCCTTTAGATGAATGGGAGTTGAATTTAATGAGCAAACAATATAAATTTGAAACATTACAATTACATGCAGGTCATACGGTGGATCCAACAGGTTCTCGTGCAGTACCTATTTACCAAACGACATCTTTCGTATTTAAAGATGCAGAGGAAGCAGCTGGCCGTTTTGCTTTGACTAATCCTGGTGGTATTTATTCTCGTCTTGGCAATCCTACTACTGACGTATTGGATGCTCGTGTAGCTCAACTTGAAGGTGGTGCTGGTGGTATTGCTGTAGCATCTGGTTCTGCAGCGATTACATACTCCATTTTGAATGTAGCAAGCGCAGGTGATAATATCGTTGCTGCATCTACATTGTATGGTGGTACATATAACTTATTCACTGCTACATTGCCTCGTTTTGGTATCGAAACTAAATTCGTTAATCCTGACAATTTGGAAGAGTTTGAAGCAGCTATTGATGACAACACAAAAGCTGTATATATCGAAACTATCGGTAACCCTGGCATTAACCTTATCGATGTTCAAGCAGTAGCTGATATTGCACATAAACATAATATTATCTTAATCGTAGATAATACATTCGCATCCCCATACTTGTTCCGTCCATTAGAACATGGTGCAGACGTAGTCGTTCACTCTGCTACTAAATATCTTGGTGGTCATGGTACAACATTGGCTGGTGTAGTTGTAGAATCTGGTAAATTTGACTATAAAGCATCTGGTAAATATCCTAGCTTTGCTGAAGGGGACGAACACTACAACGGTCTAGTATATGGTGACTTACCAATTCCTTTCACAGTAAAAATCCGTGCTCAATTACTTCGCGATACAGGCGCATGCATTACGCCTTTAGCAGCATGGCAAATCTTGCAAGGTATCGAAACATTGTCCTTGCGTGTAGAACGTCACGTAGAAAATACTCGTAAAGTAGTTGATTTCTTGAGCAAACATCCTAAAGTTGCTTGGATTAACTATCCAGAACTTGCAGATAGTAAATATAAACCATTAGCTGATAAATACTTCCCTAAAGGGGTTGGTGCAGTATTCACATTCGGCGTAAAAGGCGGCAAAGAAGCAGGCATTAAATTGGTTGATGCATTGCAAATCTTCTCTAACCTTGCTAATGTGGCGGATGCTAAATCTCTTGTTATTCACCCTGCATCCACAACACATGCACAACTTAACGAAGAACAACAAAAATCTGCTGGCGTAACACCAGATATGATCCGCTTGTCTGTTGGTCTTGAAAATATTGATGATATTATCGATGATCTTTCTCAAGCATTGGATAAAGCTTAATCTTAACTTCTCAACTCCTTAAAGCATAACTCCAAAAACCTATAGAACATAAAAAGAAAACCTTGTAAAGAAAAAGACCTTGAATTCAACGATTCAAGGTCTTTTAATATGTGTATATGTGTGTTTAAAAGGGTTTGTTTTATGTGTGTATAGTTTTTATGAGTGTTTAGTTTTATGAGTGTGTTAAGAAATTGGAGAGATATATTATATAGTGGTTAGGTGTATCTATATAATATATGGGTTATGCTTAGTATTTTGTAGTTTTTACTTTAGCACTGAGAACTTTACCGGAAATAGCATCGATCTTAACGTCTGCTTTTTTGTCGCCGCCGTTAGTCATGTCTAGTTTGTAGACAAGTTTGTTGCCGTCCATTTCCAATTCCCATTCCATTGTTTGGAAATCGCTGCCTACGCGTTCGATAGCTCTTGTTTCAGCAGATTCTGGTGTGATGGAGTTTTGTGGATTAAAGCTATGAGATTTCTTTAATTTGTTCCATGCACTAATGGATTTTGCTTGATTGGAAACAACTTGACCTGTTGCTTCATCGATTTTCATTTCCACTTTTTGTGTCTTAGTATATGCTTCTACTTCGTAAGTTGGATGATGTTTTGCATCATAGGAGATAGAAGTTACCATTGCATCTGGATAGTAGCGATGCAATGTAGTAACAGCGCCTACGTAGTCGATTTCGCTACTTTGCATTGGAGATGCTACGCTACCAACACCATTCCAGGAACTAGGAGCTGGGTAAGCAGGAGCTGCAGATGCTACGCCTGCAATCAATACAGTACTTACGCCAAGAGCACATAATACTTTAGATAAATTATTTACTTTTTTCATGTTAATTACCTCCATAAAAGGATTTTGCTCAAAAGCAATTGTGCAAGTAGATTTTACTCAATCTACTTATACATAATTTAATATCATAAAATGAATATAAAATGAAAAACTAAAACTATATACTTATTTTTAGGTATATACATAATATATTCGACATACATTATGTATATCCTCTTTTTTTATTTGCATATTTTGCATAATGTAAACTTAATATAAGTATATATGGTTGACATAAATAAAATGGAATGGTTTAATAACCTTGAATAGATATGTAGTTTGTTTAGATAGGTTTCTTTTATTCTATTAATGGAGGTATACCATGAGTTCCATTTCCAATCGACGTCTCAGCACAAGAGAGTTGACAATGACAGCCTTATTTGTAACATTAATTACAGCCGGTGCATTTATTCGTGTGCCACTTCCAAACTGTCCATTTACACTGCAGATTTTATTTACTACACTGGCTGGTATTATATTAGGCAGCCGCCTCGGTGCCATTAGTGTAGGGATCTATATTATATTGGGACTTATCGGTGTACCTGTGTTTACATCTGGCGGCGGGCCAGGCTATGTATTGCAACCTACATTCGGCTATTTGATTGGATTTATGGTTGGCGCTTATGTGGTGGGGCGCTTCAGTGAGCTTTCACCAACACATTCTGTTAAAACATTGCTCATTGGTGCTATTATCAATCTGCTTATTGTATATGGTTTTGGCATGATTTATTTATATATGATAATGAATGTATATTTAGGGACACCTATTGGTTGGTGGGCTGTTATCTGGTCTTGTTTCTTGATTCCTGTTGGGCCTGACGTATTTTTATGTGCTGTAGCTGCTGTGATGGGGAAACGTATTATAGGCCATTTGCGATAATATATACAAAATAGTAATAGAGGGCTATCACATTTGTGGTAGCCCTTTTACTATATTATGGATATACATATCCTAAAATTTCTTGTGCATCTTTTGTTTTGTTAATTTCTATGTATGGTTGCTTGCGCCCGTGAAAGTCTCGTGTGGATACAGTGCCTTCTACGGTTACCCATTGTTTATTGCTATAAGAATCCCCATCATTCTTATGCATTGTTAGACCAATAGGGGCGACGTCTGCAATACAGCAAGCCATGGCCATACGTGAAAGTGTAAACTCATTGGATTTTAATGTATTGTCTTCTCGATTAACATAACCTGTCATATAGATTTTGTACCCTACATATTCCTCTGGTTTAGAACCGAGTGCAACGATGGTGCGATAATAGTTATCCGAGTTTAATACGATTTCCTTTTTAGATTTTGAAATGCCAGGATCTTTGGCCTCATTATTGATTGTAATAACTTCGCCAATATCGTCTTGAGAAAAATTAAAATCATTAGTATCTTCTGTGGCGGCTGTATTTCCAGTTACTTGTACAGAATTAGGCGATAAAATTGGTGGAACCACAAATAACACAAGAGGAAGTATGATTGGTGTAATAGAGCGCCAATTATGTTTATATTGTTTATTTGGGGACCAAAGGATTGAAATAATGCCTCCCAATAACAGTGCTATACCTGCTAAGAGTAAAAATAATTCATATCGAGGAGCCACATATAATTTATATTGGCCCGTAATGAGTAGATATAAAAAACTAATACCTAATGCCGTATATAGCAGACCCTTGATGACACTGAGTATATCTTTGTTTCGTAGTTCTGATAACATAGTCTGTTCTCCTTATACATTAAATAAAAATTGAAATAGCAATGTCATGATATACGTAATAATACTTATAGTAATAACTAAGCGAAGTATAAATGATGTTGAGATATACTGACGTAACATATATACGTTTTTGATGTCAATCATAGGACCTAACCATAGGAAACCAAGAACTGCTGATATAGGAAATAAATTGCTTAACGAACGGCCTATAATGGCATCTGATGTAGAACATAGGGAGAAGAGGAAAGCTAAAGCTAGTAATAATGCATTAGCAATAGGTGTGGCTACATCGAGTGAACCAGAAAAGAAGGTAGGTTTTATCCATACTTGGAATAGGGCTAATGTGAAAGCTGCTGCAGAGAAGTAAATAAGTAATTGACTGAATTCACGCTCTATGTGCAATAGAAAGATTTTCTTTTTATTGCCTTCTTGATTTGGTGAACCATACTGATAATCTTTTGGCTGAGGTAAATTGTTAGTGATGGTAGATAATTTGTGTGGTTTCCATTTAAATGTGAGGGCCACCATACATGCGATTAATATACCACCAATTATGCGAGCTAGTATTATTTGTGGCGTATCTGGAAATGCATAATAGGTTGCTAATAATGCGATGGGGTTCATAATAGGACTTGCGAGCATAAACAATAATCCTATATGTTGAGGGATACCACGCTTTAATAATGCATTAAACATAGGAATAGTAGCACAATCGCAGATAGGTAATACAAGACCGCTACCAATGGCGATGCCATAGCTTTTAATAGAGTCTGCTTTCAGATAACGCATTAGCCAACGATCCGGTACCAATAGTGTGATAGCAGAAGAAATGATGGTTCCTAACAATAAAAACGGTATCCCTTCAAAAATGATGCCTGATGCAATGGCCAAAACTTGATGGATGGAATAGGAAATGCTATGACGGAATACAGTGACCAGTAATATATATAATGTCAATATAGCCACAATACCGTACAACGACCATGGCCATATCGGTTTAGTTAGTTTATTGTGGATGTCTTTTGTAGTGGGATTGACTAATATGGAACATTCCGGATTGTAGGATTGTAAGAGTTTCTTTACTGCTTTGGTTTGTGTCGTATCATTCGCATATAACATAATATAATCGGCGCTGTATAGTTGCGATACAACTCTATCCCCCAGTGCCTGTATCATAGATGTTATACTGTTGCTGTTTGCTGTGTAGATGACGCGTTCTAGATGACAGAATTCTTTTAGAATTGAATTGAAGAAGATGAGTTCTAACTGTTGAAATGAAAACATGCCATTCCATTCAACCCATATTTCTTTCGGCGTTGTCGTAGAAAGATAATCCTGTATCTGTTGTACTACATGATGTAGATTTTCTTCTATATCATCTGGCTCAATCGATAAAGGCTTTTTTATAAACTCTGTATTACCTGTTTCAAAGCTGATAATTTCTGTAGAGCCAAGTTTCTTTCGTTCTCGTAGCTCTACATTGATTAGGGAGGTTTTACCAGAGCCTAATAAGCCCATTACGATATATACAGGAATCATGATGCACTACACACTTTCTCCTGTATGGATGAAATGTCTATATCGGTGCCAATAACAACTAGGTGGTAGTCCTTTAAGTGCGTATCTGTAAGAGAACAGGATTGGAGGGTGTATTGTAATTCCATAGGTCCTGAAGTGGTAGGAACGATACCTTTAACACGTAGTACTGTAGACGGTAATTTATTACAAAAATCAATCCATTGCGTATGAGTGAGGGTTTGTAGATTATGGAATGTATAGCTCACAAAAGGTTGGTGCTCATGATGGTGGCCGTCATGGCCATGATGACTGTGATTGTTGTGGTGAGCACCGTTGTAATCCTCACTGTCGTTACATGTATGGCAACTGCAGGTTTCGGAATCATGTTCATGTGCCTTATGAGTATTAGATTTTAGTTGGTGTATATCCTGTTGAAGTGCATCTACATCGGTATAAATTGGTGTATGTGGTGCTAATTCAACGATGAGTTGTTTTGCTTTTTCAACCTGTTTTTCATCCTCTATGTGAGTAAGTAGAATAGCATAACAGTGTTTTATTTGGTCTTTAAAGAAGGGACCAAAGTTCTTAATTGCCATAGGTGCCTGCATAGCATCTACGATTGTAATAATCATGCTGATATAGGCTTTACTGGTGATATCGTCATCGTCACAAGTATATAAAATTTCACTTAATTTGCTCACCCCAGATGGCTCTATATAGATTTGATCGATATCTTGCGTAGATAGAATATCGATTAAGGCATTTTTAAAGTTGCCTTGGAGACTGCAGCAAATACAACCGGATGTTACTTCACGTACAGTTGCGCCCGATGTGGATAATTGCTTTGCATCGAGACTGGTTTCACCAAAATCATTTTCTATAATTAATATACGTTCATTGGTGTTACGACAGTTTAATATATGTTGTAGATACGTTGTTTTTCCGGCTCCTAAGAATCCGGATATGATCGTAATTGGTATCATAATACGCCTCCCTTGTAAATGTAAACATAGTATACTACTCTTACATAACATATAAAAATACCCATAAGGGTATGAACAATAGTTTACAAAGTTAAGTAATAAGCGATTTATAAGAAAAATTGATAATATTATACTAATATGAGTATATGTGAACATGTTTATATATTTATGCCGTTGATTTTACAAAAAAAGCGTATGCCTCATAGGATATATATGAGTACATACGCTTATTTGAATAAATATTATTTTGTAAAACTTTGAAAAATTATTGTAATTTTTCTAGTAATGCTTTAAGGAATACATATACATGTTCTACAGAAGGTAGATGTACGCGTTCCATATTTGTATGTGGGCTAATGATTGTTGGACCAAAGCTGATCATTTCAGTATTTGGTAAAACATTCTTTAATAAGCCACATTCTAGGCCTGCATGGACTGCATTCACGCGGGCAGGGGTGTCGGACATGGTATTGTAAAGTGCGATAACTTGTTCTTCTAGTTTAGAGCCTTTATCGTATTCCCATGCGGGATAACCACCGCTGCGGGTAGCAGAAACACCTAATGTATCAGCAAGGAGTAATAATTTTTTAGTTAAGTATTCTAAGCTGTTTTTATTAGAGCTACGAACTGATACGAGGATGTCTATCGTATGTGTGCCTTCAGAAACGATAGCGAGATTATCTGATGTTTCTACAAGCCCTTCGATGGTTTGACTCATAGAGTGAACTCCATCTTCTGCAAGATAGAGGTAGGAAATTAAGGCTTCTGCCGTATCATCAGCATACACTGTTGCCGGTGTAGGAATTTCTTCCACTACGAATGTTAAATCAGGATCTTTGATTGCAAATTCATGTTTGTATTCTTTTTCGTAGAATTTGATAAGGGTCTTAATCGCTTCTATATCCTCGTTGCGTACAGACATGGTTGCAACCGCTTTAGATGGAATCGCATTATGTTTAACACCACCTACGAAAGAAGCTAGATTAAAGGAATATTGTTTTTCTAAATCATAAAGAACGCGAGCAAGTACTTGGTTTGCATTAGCTCGTTGTTCAATGATTTCGATACCGGAATGACCACCCTTTAAACCTTTTACAGTTAGTGAAAGCCCTGCATCATAACCAGGTAGATTATTTTCGCGCAATAGTGGGATGGATACATTAACGTGGCAGCCGCCAGCGCAGCTTACACAGAACTCATGTTCCACTTCGGTGTCTAAGTTGATTAGATAGTCACCTGTTACTTGACCTTCTTTTACCGCTGCAGCACCATCCATACCTGTTTCTTCGTTAGTTGTGAACAATACTTGTAGTGGACCATGTTGTTGGTTCTTATCTTCTAGGACTGCTAAAATCATAGCGCCGCCCATGCCATTATCTGCACCCAATGTAGTGTCATCGGCGTGCATCCATTCACCTTCGATGATGTTGGCGATTGGATCTTTTGTAAAATCATGGTTGGAATCATGACCTTTTACGCATACCATATCGATATGACCTTGAAGGATGACGGATGGACGATTTTCATAGCCTGGTGTAGCTGGTTTTTTGATGACTACATTCCATTCGCTATCTTGTGTAGCTTCGAGACCTAAATTGTGAGCAAAATTGACAATGTAATCGCTAATGCCCTTTTCATTGCCAGATCCACGTGGGATTTGGCTCATTTCTTTAAATATTTCTAATACGCGTTTTGCTTGAACGATTGCGTCCATTTGGCACCTCTCATTCTGAAAATATATCCCATATAATTCTAATTATCTTAGTTGCTATGAGATTATTCATGTTTATTCATTAGTTAATAAGTAATTATTATCTATAATATAGTTATATCACATGTACTATGAATAGAAAAGACGATGTATATAGTTTATAATAGTATCATGCGTAATGTATAACGAACGCGCTGTATTATATACCTTTTATTTATATAGGATGGTGAAAGTATGCAACATGAACGTCGCAACATTAGTATGCTTATGGATCTCTATGAGATGACCATGGCTCATGGGTACTTTACGAAACAAGACAATACAGACCGCGTTGCCTTTGACGTATTTTACCGTCGCAATCCGGACAAAGGTGGATTTGCTATCTTTGGCGGATTGGAACAAGTTTTAGAATACATTTTGAATCTTCATTTCGATGAGGAGGATATGGCGTATTTTAAATCATTGCATTTATTTAGTGATGAATTTTTAGAGTATTTGCGCAACTTCAAATTTATCGGTGATGTATATGCCTTCAAAGAAGGTACCATCATATATCCTAATGAGCCGATTATGACCATCGTAGCACCTCTTATCGACGCACAAATTGTGGAAACAGCAGTGCTTACCATGATTAATCATCAATCGCTTATTGCTACAAAGGCGAACCGCATCGTGCGCGCCGCCGATGGGCGCATTGTATCCGATTTTGGGGCTCGTCGCGCTCACAATGTAGATGCTGCTGTATATGGTGCGCGGGCGGCTTTCATAGGCGGTGTCAATGGGACTGCCACAGTTCTAGCGGGACAACAATTTGGGATTCCTGTAAATGGTACCATGGCACATAGTTGGGTTATGTACCACGATTCTGAATATGAAGCATTCAAGTCCTATGCTGAAGTGTATCCGGACAGCGCTGTGTTCTTGGTGGATACCTATAATGTATTAGAATCGGGTGTACCAAATGCCATTAAGGTTGCCAAGGATATTTTGGAACCGAATGGTCATCGATTAAAAGGCATCCGCCTCGATTCTGGTGACTTAGCATATTTAGCTAAGCAAGCGCGTTGTATGCTCGATGATGCGGGGATGAACGATTGCAAGATTATGGCATCTAATAGCCTTGATGAATATACGATTTCATCCTTATTAAATCAAGGTGGCCCTATTGATATCTTTGGCGTAGGGGAACGATTGATTACGTCGAAAACGGATCCTGTATTCGGCGCTGTATACAAGATTGCAGGCGTTGAAAAAGGAGGCGTATGGGAACCGCGCATTAAGATTTCTGAGTCTGTGGAAAAGATTACCAATCCTGGATTGAAACAGGTATATCGCGTTTATAATGAAGCTGGTCGCGCTATTGCTGAATTATTGACATTACCTGGCGAAGTGCCATCCACAGAAAAACCATATCGTTATATCGATCCAGAAAAACCGTGGAGAGAATTGTATTATGAAAACTGTACATTTAAAAATATGCAGGAACTCATGATTAAAGGGGGCAATCAAATCGTACCATCCCCAACATTGGAATCGATACGCACCTATGTACAAGAACAATTAGCTCATGAGATTTGGCCGGAAGAACAACGCTTTGAAAATCCACATCGTCACTATCTAGATATGAGCCCTGACTATTACCATATGAAGATGGACTTATTGAATCGTATTGGTCGTAAAAAATAGGAGGGCCTATGCTTACACATCCAGAACGAACAAAAGAGGAATTAGTGGCGTGGATTCGGGACTATTTTGAACAAAATGGACCTGCATGCTCCGCTGTAGTCGGCATTTCGGGCGGTAAGGATTCTAGCGTAGTAGCCGCTCTTTGTAAGGAGGCGCTTGGTGCAGAACGCGTTGTAGGCGTCCTTATGCCAAATGACGTACAATCCGATATAGATGATGCAAAAGAGGTGGTGGCGCATCTTGGTATTCCCTATATGATTGTGAATATTGGTAATGCCTATCGTGCATTAACGAAGGCCATTGTACAAGGAGAGGGCTTTTCCAATGTAACGGGCCGTACAGCTTTAGCGCGAGATGCAGAAATTAATACGCCACCTCGTTTGCGGATGGCCACATTATATGCGGTAGGTCAAAATTTGTTATATGGTGCACGTGTTGCTAATACATGTAATGGCTCTGAAGACTATGTGGGCTACTCTACCAAGTTTGGCGATGCAGCGGGTGACTTTAGTCCATTGGCGAATCTCGTGGTTGAAGAGGTGCGTCAAATTGGACGACTTTTGGATATTCCCCGTCATTTAGTAGACAAAACGCCTAGTGATGGGCTCAGTGGTCAATCTGACGAGGATAAACTAGGATTTACCTATGCCGTTCTCGATCGATATATTCGAACCGGAGAAATTGAAGATATACAAACGAAGGAGCGCATTGATTATCTACAACGAATTAATCGGCATAAACTTGAATTAATGCCTTCCTTTAAACCTTCTACATTATGATACCTATAGGAGGAT
Source organism: Veillonella sp. ICM51a (assembly GCF_000524355.1). Classification (NCBI taxonomy): domain Bacteria; kingdom Bacillati; phylum Bacillota; class Negativicutes; order Veillonellales; family Veillonellaceae; genus Veillonella; species Veillonella sp. ICM51a. Next base: position 13,454 of record NZ_JAPX01000014.1, on the reverse strand, counting down.
AAGATGACTAAGAAAATTGCAATCATTGGTACTGGTGGTACCATTGCGGGACAAGGTGCTTCGGATACTGATTTGACGGGATATACAGCAGGTGTATTGCCCTTAGAAGAAATTATATCCTCTGTACCTGGCGTTAGAGATTATGGACCTTTTGTGTGCAATCAATTTTGTAATATTGAAAGTTCAGATATAACGCTATTTCAATGGGTCCGTCTATCAAAATTAGTACAAAAATGTGTGGATAATGATGATATTGCGGGTGTTGTTATTACACATGGCACGGATAGTATGGAGGAAACTGCGTACTTTTTGCATCTTACTGTCCATACTGATAAGCCTATCGTTATAACTGGTTCGATGCGTCCAGCAGGAGCTATCAGTGCCGATGGCCCTATTAATTTGTTGCAAGCTATACAAGTGGCTCGAACACCAGAATCATATAATAAGGGCGTACTGGTAGTTATGAATGGCTATATTTATGGTGCTCGTGATGTAACGAAAATGAATACAACTAATGTGGCAACCTTTGGTAGTCCTAATGCAGGTCATCTTGGTATTGTACAAGATGGTATAGCCCAATACTATATGTGTCCGTTGCGTAAGCATACGATGGAATCTGAGTTTGGCTTGCCAGAGGACGATGACTTACCACGTGCTGAAATCTTAACCTGTTATGCAGGTATCGAAGAAATTATGGGGCTTGCCATAGTGGCAACGAACCCATCGGGTTTAATCTTAGCTGGCTTAGGCCATGGTACGATACCAGAACCTATCCGCAAGGTAACATCCAATTTACCAATACCTGTTGTACGCGCATCCAGAACGGGAAGTGGTATAGTATCTAAGGTTCCCCAAGATGTGGAGGCAGGCTATTTTGTATGTGATAGCTTGTCACCTCAAAAGGCTCGTATCTTGTTGATGTTGGCCTTACAAAAGGAACGTACTTGCAAGGATTTGGAACGAATCTTTAAAGAATACTAACCCTTACAAGCGATTGTATGCGGAGGAGATAGATATAAAAAGACCCTTTGTGATTATTCACAAAGGGCCTTTTGCTTGTATAAATCATTCGGTACCGATGGCATTTTCTAATGCTCGTTGTACACCTAGGTATACAGCTTTGGCTAATGTGTCGCCGAATAGGGAATAGGATCCTGCATCAGTTAATACATCGCCATTTGCATTGATGGTTAAGATGATGCCATCTGTAGCAGTTCCAGTAGCGGAGGTATTCGTTTCTTTTGCTAAACTGTGAACTATATGTGTATTGTATTTGGGGAAGTCCTTGGTACTTTCCACCTTCCAATCTTGTAATGCTGCTGTTTTAGCCTCGGTAATCGTCATGATGGCTTTCACCATCGCACTATCTGTTAAGGCCTTGTTGGTGAATACGAGGATATTAATTGTGCCAGGAGTGTGGAATTCACCATCTTTTTCTTCATAACAATAACCTGTACCTGCACGATGGGCCGTTTTCTTATAACCACCGGTGACAATGGTTTCAACGATTGTATCACTTTCTTGTACCATTGTGTACGCATGAAGGGATGGTGTAGCAGAGGTTAACAGTGCAGTGCTGAAATGTACAGGCACATCGATATGCTCAAATTCTTGAGCTAAATAGTTTGCTACAGAGCCACCTGGTAGATCTTTTTCTGTTTCAATATGGTAGGTTAATTGTTGATTACGTACACCTAATGTATGGTGAAAGCCTCCATTGAGCTGACCGCTGCTCAAGGAATAGTGAATGTCGTCAAAGAGTATGGTTACAGAGTTACATTCTTTAGTGACATGACCGCCCGTTATTAATTCATCTGGCGCTGTGTATGGATTATTAGACATATAGAACTCCCTAGTTTATCATTGTTAGATATAGAATATAAAGCTATAATAAAAGGTAATATTTTATTATCTTCATATAAGTTGTTTATAATACATAACATTTACATGTGAAATTATATCATATGTTTACCATAGATTTGAGTTAGTCACCTTAAGAATTGTGGGGGTATACATGTACGAATTCTTAGCAACCGCATCAGAATTGTTATTTAACGATGCCAATGTATTGTTAAAATTAAGAGAATGGTTTTTTAGCCAAGCCGGTAATATTTTGCTTGCTCTTATTATATTTTTTGTAGGCCGCTATATTATTCGGTGGATTAAAACTCTTGCCGTTCGTGTTATGACACGGGCCAACTATGATACTGCTGCAATGGGCTTTGTATCTCAAATTATTAATTATGTATTGCTTGTAGGTTTATTATTAATCTGTCTTAATCAAGTTGGTGTTCCTACAACATCCTTTGTAGCAGCTTTCGGTGCTTTTGGTTTAGGTATTGGCTTGGCATTACAAAATAATATGTCAAACTTGGCATCTGGATTATTGATTTTAATATTTAAACCATTTCGCGCTGGACACTATATTGAGGTTGGGGACATTACAGGTAGTGTTACATCTATACAGTTTATGAATACTATTGTTACTACAAGAGATCAAAAACGAGTGTATATACCAAACTCGATTCTTACATCTCAATCAGTAACGAATTATTCCTATATGACTGAACGAATGATTCCGTTTGTTTTTGATATTGGCTATAACAATGATCATCATGAAGCGATTAGAATTTTAAAGGACGTTTTTGACAAGGATAAACGTATTCTAAATGCTAAATATATGGAGATTGGTATTTCTGAATTTGGTGATAACTCTGTGCGTATTTCTGCGTTTGCAGAAGTTAAAACTAGTCAGTTTCTTGAGGTTCGATATAGTATTATGTCCGATGTAAAAGATGCTTTTGATAAGCATGGTATAGATATTCCATATCCACAACGTGTTGTATATATACAACACGCAGATACTTCTACAGATGAAATTAAAGAAACTAAGAAAAAAGTAACTACCACGAATCAAGAAATCTGATAAATCATGAATTTACAAGTTAATAATATGTAGAAAGAGATTGATATGAGAGATTTAATAATGCATAGGCACTTAGTATGGCAACGTTTTATATTGGCGTTAGCTTTCATAGGTGCCATGCTCTTAGGTACTGTTGTTCATGGTGCTGCACCTACGCCTCCATCTACCATTGGTGAAGCAGTGGTACTCATTGATGCAGATAATAAGGAGATTTTATTCGCCAAGAATCCCGATAAATGGATGCATCCGGCAAGTACTACGAAAATGGTAACCTTATTAACAGCACTTGAGTTAAAAGGAACACAATTAGATGAGTTAGCTACGATTAGTCCCTATGCGACGAGCATGGAAGAATCTAATCTTGGCGTACAAGTAGGCGACCAAATCACCTTGGAAGGTGTTCTTGAAGGTATGATGGTAGCATCTGGTAATGATGCGGCCGTAGTGGTGGCAGAGAACGTAAGTGGGTCTGTAGAAAATTTTGCGAAGGATATGAATCGCATAGCTGCTAAGGCGGGGGCTAAAAACAGTGTATTCCTTAACCCTCATGGATTGACCCAAATGGGTCATCATTCGACGGCACGAGATTTGGCTTTGATTGCAGCTTATGGGATGAAATATCAAATGTTCCGCGACAAGGTGGCCAATGATTACTATAAGGTGCCTTATCAAAACCGTGCGCCTGAAACGATTCGCACTACAAACCATTTTATCCGTAATAAATATCCTGGTGCTAATGGCTTAAAGACGGGCTTTACAAATGCGGCTGGTGAATGTTTAATCGCATCGGCTACGCGAAATGGGCACACTATGATTGTGGTGATGCTCAATGATGACAACCGTTGGAATGAGGCCGTTCAGTTCCTAGACTATGGCTTTAAATTACGCGGTGTCATTTAATATCATAACTATTTAGTTATACATACTATAAAAGGTCCTACCTTCTGGTGGGACCTTCATTGTAAGGGGGATATGTATGAGTTCATTTTTTGCTTTTTTAAAACGGATGCGCTTTATTAACCGTTGGAGCTTGATGCGCAATACGGAAACAGAAAATATTCAAGAACACAGCCTTGAGGTAGCCATGGTAGCCCATAATTTGGCGGCTCTTAAAAATGAATATTTCGGTGGAAATTTAGATATTAACAAGGTGGCCGTCATTGCCATGTACCATGAGGTGAGTGAAATCTTTACAGGGGATATGCCAACGCCTATTAAATACTTTGATCCTAAGCTTCGTTCCTTGTATGGCGAGGTGGAAACCTTAGCGCAAGAAAAAATGTTTAGCACATTGCCGGAACGATTGCAATCTGTTTATAAACCGTATATTGTAGATGCTGAAACATTGCCTGAATGGCCGATTGTGAAAGCTGCCGATACCTTGTCCGCCTATATGAAATGCGTTAATGAATTACATGCGGGCAATGATGAATTCAAGGAGGCGCACGATACGATTCTGGCCAAGTTGAAAGCTCTAAATATGCCAGAGGTGGACATGTTCATCGAAGAATATGTACCGGCTTTGAGTGAGTCCTTGGATAAACTAAATTACTATAAAATATAGTAGGTAGTATTAAGGTTTTGTAATATATTCCTGATTGCGTATCAATATCTTTTTACCGCGCCATGAGAAGGCTCGATGGCCGTGTTTTGCCTTAAACTCCTTATTGGTCATAGACTCTAATTCATCAACATCCACATAAGGTTCGATAGATTGAAATTCAATAATGGGTGTTGTAGGTAAGTCCTTATTATGGGGGCATACTTCTTGGCATACATCACAACCGAATAACAAAGGTGATTTCCTGATGATGGCTTGTTCGTCATCGGTGAGATCGCCTTTTTTTTGCGTTAAATAGCTTTTACAGGTGGCGTAATTAAATGCATTGCCATTTAGACATTGACCTAAGCAGGATGTAATACACCGATTACAGCCCATACACGTATCGGTCATAGGCGTATTGGGTTCGAACTCTAATGTGGTGAGCACAGTGCCGATGACGATATAAGAACCCCAAGTTGGATTGATAAAGCATTTATTTTTTCCATAGACCCCAAGGCCTGCTAAATACGCCATATATCGATCAGCCAAGGGACTCGTATCGCAATGGATAGAGAATGATGCATCTGGGGCAGTCGTTTTAAGTTCATCTACGAGGCGTTGTAAATAGTCTATCACCACTAGATGGTAATCAGTGGCCCACGTGTAACGGGATAGATTTGTAGGACCTTCATGTGGCACATGATAGGGAAATAGACAGACGATGGCACTGCGTGGCATAAAGTCTGTTGTGCCTATCAGTCGTTCGTCTATGTCAGCTGCTGTGAATGGACAGGGATTGGATTCCTGCAAAATTTCACGGGCCTCTATAGGGAGTGGCCATGACGTGGTGCCCACTACGGGTATATGTAATTGTTTGCAAACTTCTTGTAATTTTATATTGTTTGTCATAGATTTACGATGTAATAGTTGTTACAATTATATATATAAGCAAAAATAAAAGGTTTTATGGCAACATTGCTAATAGGAAATGGCTTAAGATAATGATTGTTTTTAGTATACCATTGTGAGGATAGATTATGTTAGCCTTTTTGAAAGTGTTACAACCGAAGACGGTGGAAGAGGCCTATGAAATGGCCGTGAAAAATAAGACGGCACCGATGCTTGCTGGCGGGTGTTGGCTGCGCTTAGGTCGCCGTACATGGCCTGCAGTAATCGATATGGCAGGATTAGATTTACGATATGTTCGTGAAGAAGATAACGAATTTGTTATTGGTGCCATGGCGACACAAGGCGATGTAGAACGATTTGAACCATTACAACGCTTTTGTGGCGGTGCTGTAGTACGTGGTGTCAAAGAAATTCTAGGCGTCCAATTTAGAAATATGGCTACCATGGGTGGTTCCGTAGCTAGTAAATTTGGGTTCTCTGATATCATTCCCGCCTTGTTAGCTGTTCATGCAGACATCGTAACCTATAAAGGTGGTCGTATGTCCATGAAGGATTATATGAATTATCGGGAACGCGATATTTTAGTTGAAATTCGCATCCCTAAACGCGAAGTGCCTGTTGCGGTTGAGGCGTTGCGCATTTCTCGTGGTGACTTTCCATATTTAACCGGTTCTATTCGTCGTGATGATACAAATTATGAAGTCTATATCGGGACCCGTCCAGGTGCGCCACAACTAGCAGAGAAAGCGAGTGCTTTGCTTTCAGAAAAAGGATTAGATGCATTAGATGAGGCAGCACAGATTGCATCAGAGGAATTAGTGTATCAAAAAAATTCTCATGCATCCAAGGAATATCGCATTGAGATGGCTAAAGCCATGGTTCGTCGGTTAGTTAAGGAGGTGGCACGATAATGGAATTAGTATTGAATATTAATAATAAGAATGTAACCGTTAATGTGCCAACGGATGAAATGCTATTAACTACGCTGCGTAACTTAGGCTATTATAGCGTACGCTGTGGCTGTGATACGACAAACTGTGGTTTATGTACTGTTTGGGTCGACGATGAAATCACGTTATCCTGCGCATATCCTACATTCCGTGCGCCAGGCCATTCCATTACAACCCTCGAAGGTCTTGAAGCGGAAGCCTCATTATTAGCAGATTGTCTTGCTTCCGAAGGGGCTGACCAATGTGGTTTCTGTACTACCGGTATGATGATGAGCGCTATCGCATTGAAACGTAGAAATCCTAATGCTAGTGATGATGAAATCCGAGAATACTTGATTGGTAATCTCTGTCGCTGCACCGGCTATGAGTCGCAACTCCGCGGTATTCGTAAGTATCTACAAGGAGGTTTATAATGAAGCACATTGGTAAGTCTTATGATAAAGTCGATGCCAAGGGTATACTCAGTGGTAAACCTTCTTATACAGGGGATTTTGTGCCAAAAGATGCCCTCATTATTAAGGTATTGCGTAGTCCACATGCACAGGCGAAAATTAAATCTATTGACACATCTAAAGCTAAATTAATCCCTGGTGTAGAGGCTATTTTTACCTATGAAGATGTACCGAACACGCGTTTTACTTTAGCAGGTCAAACCTATCCAGAGCCATCTGCCTATGATGCGTTGATTCTCGATTCTGTAGTTCGCTATGTAGGTGATGAAGTGGCCCTCGTCGTGGCTAAAGATGAAGCTACTGCATTGAAGGCGATGCCTCTCATTAAGGTTGAATACGAGGTGCAAAAACCGGTGCTTGATTTATGCACGGCTATGGACCATGAAACAGTAGTTCATCCAGAAGATGATATTCTCAATCACATTCCAGTAGGACAAGACTATAAACGCAATATTTGTGTATCGTACCATAAGCGTGTTGGTGATATTGAAGCGGAACTTGCTAAATGCGATTATGTCGTAGAAGGCACATATTTCGACCAAGCTACGCGTCAATCTGCAATGGAACCATTCCAAAGCTTTGGCTATATTGATCATTTAGGACGTATTGTCATCGTTAGCTCTACGCAAATCGTGTTCCATGTGCGCCGTCATATTGCGCGAGCACTAGGAATTCCTGCATCTAAAATCCGCGTTATTAAACCTCGCATTGGCGGTGGTTTTGGATCGAAACAAACGGCTTGTACCGAATTGATGACAGCATTTGTAACCTGGAAATTACAAAAGCCATGTTATTTGCTATATGATAGAACAGAAGCACAAACTTGTTCTACTACACGTCATGCTCGTGAATGGTATATTCGCGTAGGTGCTACAAAAGATGGCATTATCCAAGTTATTGACATGGACTCCATTACTGATGCAGGTGCTCATGCAACCCACTGCTTTACGACAACCACAGCGGGGGAACATAAATCCGTGCCATTGTATAACAAGGCAAAAGCGGTGCATTACGGCACGGAAGGGGTTTACATGAATCATACGCCGGGCGGAGCCTTCCGTGGTTATGGCGCTACAGAGGCTTTGTGGCCTTTAGAATGTGCAGTAAACCGTTTGGCGGACGAAATGGGAATCGACCCAGCGGAACTTCGTCAAAAGAATCTAATTGCTGCCGGTGAACGTAGCTTAGTGTATGATCCTGATGAAATCATGGATTCTGGCCTATTCCAAGAAACTGTAAATAAGGTTAAGGAAATGGCTCGTTGGGATGAACGTCCTCATAGTTGGGACATTGATGAGCGCTATCGCGGCGGCTTGGGGATGGCTCTTGCTTTACAAGGGTCCGGTGTTGCTAATATCGATGTAGCATCCGTAGAAATTCGTCTTGGCGATGATGGTAACTACACATTGTATACGGGCTCTTCCGATATGGGGATGGGGGCTAATACAATTCTTACACAAATGGCTTGTGAAGCCCTTGGTTGTCCGATGGAATCTATGACGGTTGTCGAATCTGATACGGATATCGTACCATTTGATCCAGGTTCATACGCATCGAGTACGACTTATGTAACGGGTACAGCTGCGAAGATGGCGGCTGAAGAATTGCGAGAAAAGATAATCAATAAACTAGCCCAATTTATGGATGTTAAACCAGAAGATATTGATTTTGATGGCTTAGTAGGTACGACTAAGGACGGTACAAAGAAAATGTCCGTTCAAGAATTAGCGCCTAAGCTATTAGTCGGAACTACATCCGAACAATTAACGGGGTTCGCAACCTGGGGTAGTCATACATCTCCACCACCATTTATGGCGTCTATTGCTGAAGTTAAGGTAGATAAACAAACGGGACAAATTATACCGTTACATATGTATAATTGTGTAGACTGTGGTACCGTTGTGAATCCTAAACTAGCGCGTGTACAGGTTGAAGGCGGCGCAGTACAAGCTATTGGTATGGCTTTGTATGAAGACGTTAGATACTCTAGTAATGGTCGTTTAGAAACTAATAATTTTATGACCTATAAAATTCCTACACGTCAAGATATTGGTGAATTACATACAGCCTTTGTTGAATCATATGAGGAAAGTGGTGCATATGGTGTTAAATCCATCGGTGAAATTGTTATTAATACAGCTTGTCCTGCAATACAACATGCTGTAAAAAATGCAGTTGGTGCGGATATTCGTACATTACCTATGACACCAGAGAAGGTATTTATGGGGATGGACGAGAAATATAAAGTATAACCATTTCTACATTCCTAAAGGGGGCCTCGTGCTATGACATCACAAACGCAGTACTGGAATCGTCTTATCCAACCTGGCATTGTCGCATTGGTTGGGGCTGGCGGCAAAACAACGGTCTTATCTAAGCTAGTCGAGTATGGTCGGTTGCAAGGACAACCTATCGTAGTGACGACTACAACACAGTTGTATGAATCACAAGTGGCTCAATATGAACCTATTTATACAAAGGATATCAATGATGTTGATGAATATTGTACAAAACGTATTCAACAAGGTTATTGTGGTGCCTGGTTTAATGGTATTACACGAACTAAGGTTGATGCTGTAGATTGTGAAAGCATAGATGGCCTTAGTGCGTTACATCCAAACTGGCAAATCATTGTTGAAGCGGATGGAGCCAAAGAGAAATGGCTTAAGGCACCAAAACATACGGAACCTGTTATCCCAAGTCAAACAAAGACGACTATAGGGGTGGTGAACCTTCAAATGCTGGGCGCATCCCTTGATGAAGATCATGTACATAATTTAGAATTAGTTCAATCCATTGTACATCGCGAAGAAGGTGCCATTGTAACACCTCATATGCTTGCTCAAATCGTGCTTCATAAACAAGGGCTATTCCAATATAGTAAGGGCAAGAAAATCTTGTTCTGCACGGGTTATGACACGGTACAACATCGTATTATTGATGATTTCATAAGTCATGTGGTAGATAGTGATATTACGGCCATTGTGTTGGCTGATGGGTATAAGGCTAGTTGTGAAATTCGTCGCATTATTCAATGTCGCTAGGTAGCAAAATGGAATATAAGACAGGTGAAAGCGCTCCCTTAGGGGGCGCCCTTTCACGAGAAACACCTCGTATTGGCCTTGTTTTGTTAGCAGCAGGTCAGTCTCGACGAATGGGAACAAATAAGCAATTACTTCCGTGGCGCGGAAAGACGATTCTTGACGCGGTATGTCATGCATTACAAATTGGCTGGGAACAAACTAATCCTTCATGGAATTTAAAAACCTATCCAATGGTTGCCGTTACAGGTGGGGACCATGATATTGACCATATTGCTAGCAGTTATGGATTCTTCGTTATTCATAACGAATATTCTGATTTAGGTCAAGGCACATCCATCGCATTAGGCGTGAAATACTTGATGAATGAATTTGGCATACGCGCTTTAGATGGTATCATTTGCTCTGTGTCTGATCAACCGTTATTGAATCCAATGGTTGTTGAACAACTCATTACTAGCTTTCAACAGTATAGGGATGAAACAAATAGAACAATCGTAGTACCTAAATATGGAATAACTCAACACCCTGGCAATCCAGTTTTGTTTGGTGCCCATTGGTTTGAGGACTTGCAACACATCGAGGGTGACCAAGGTGGACGAACGATCATTCGTGGTGTGGGGCATAATTTTGTAGAATATGTAAGTATTATTCCTGAATGGGGATTTGATATAGATACGCCAGAGGATTATAACGATTTGCAACATCGTGAAAGTGAGGGTGTATGAAGCCTTTAATACTTGTGCGCGGAGGCGGCGATATCGCTTCCGGTGCAATTTATAGATTGAGACGTGCAGGGTACCCTGTAGTAGTTAATGAAATTGCTATACCTACTATGATTCGTAGAGAGGTGAGTTATGGTAATGCTGTTCATTGCGGTGAAATGATTCTTGAACGGTTGGTTGCACGTCATGTGTGTATCGGTGAAATTCAGGATACGTTATCACAAGGTGTGATTCCTGTTGTAACATCGTCCTATGAAGAGCTATTAGATCAACTGCATCCGGATGTTGTTGTAGATGCCATTTTGGCTAAAAAGAATGTAGGAACTACTAGACTCGATGCACCCTTTGTTATTGGTGTAGGTCCTGGATTTAGCGCTGGCCGCGATGTGAATGTAGTCATCGAAACTATGCGTGGACATAATTTAGGACGCTGTATTTATGATTGTGAAGCGCAACCGAATACAGGTATTCCTGGCAATGTGGGTGGTTATACCCATGAACGGGTGATTCATTCGCCAAAGGCAGGAGTATTTACAGCTAAACGTCATATTGGTGACGAGGTGCAAGCTAACGAAGTGATTGGTTATGTTGATGAAGAACCAGTGCGGGCTAAGATTACCGGTACATTACGGGGCATTTTAAAAACGGGACTTATCGTATCTGATCATTTTAAATTGGCTGATGTGGATGCTCGTTGTGAGGAATCGCATTGTTATAGTATTTCTGATAAATCCCTCGCTGTTGGTGGCGGTGTCTTAGAGGCCGTTACTGCATGGGACTATGAAAGGAATAAAGATGGAAAGCATTTATGATATTATGAAAGACCGATTACAGGTGACGGAGCCAACATTTTTGGTGACCATCCTATCGGGGCCTCGTCAAGGGGATAGAACTATCTATAATCAGGATGGGGATATATTATATGGTGACGCTATAGAAGGCTTTACACTAAATAGAGTCAAGCCGAATGCTTTATGTGTATTTGGTAGCACTGAATGTTTTGTTGAACCTGTTGAAAAGGATCCATCTGTACTTGTCCTTGGGGCAGGCCATGTAAGCCGCGCTATTACGGATTTATTATTATTTATCGGATGTCGTGCTACTGTTGTTGATGATCGACCTGAATATGTGGTGCCTGAATTCTTTGATGAGCGTGTAATAAGAAAATGTTTGCCTTTGGATGATTTTAGAGATAAGTTACCTCTTGATGAATATAATGGATTTATTATTGTTACGAGAGCCCATGAATTCGATAACACATGCCTTGAACAATTGAGAGATCAACTGCCTACTTATATGGGTGTTATGGGCAGTCAACAACGCATTCATTATGCATTAGAAAATTTGAAAGCCAAAGGTTGGACGCAAGAGGAACTCGATATGATCTATGCTCCTATTGGTCTAGATTTAGGTGCTCAAACACCAGAGGAAATTGCTTTATCTATCGTCAGTGAGTACCTTGCTGTTGTACGAGGTAAACAAGGTCAGTTTTTACGCAGAAAGAGAGTTGTAAGTCATGAATCGTGAGTTTGTAGAATATTTGAGTCAACGCACAGATGAAATACTAGCAGTAGCAACAATTCTTCATACGGCTGGTTCTACGCCTCGTAAAGCAGGTACCTCGATGGTTGTATTCCCTGATGGATCTATTTTTGGCACTATTGGCGGTGGCCGCGCAGAAAATGAAATACGCCTCAGCGCTATTGATTCCATGAAGAAGAAGGAGCAACATCGACGTATTGAAGTAAAATTAAATGATGATATAGCCGTAAAAGAAGGCATGGTCTGTGGCGGTTGCATGGATGTATGGATTAAAACACAGAATGTATGACTTCGTTTTGTAAGAGTATAATACATTTGTGACAAGTGAATAAAAAATGAGAAGGAACTCTGTTATAATGAAGTTGCTTAATCCAAACATTACAACAAAAGGAGTTCCTTCTCATGCATTCTATTATAACTGAAGAATTAAGATTTCGTAAACGAGTATGTGAATATGCTATAAAGTATGGAAATAATGCTGAAGCTGCACGCCGTTATCATACTAGTAGACAACAAGTACAACGTTGGGTGAAGCGTTTCGACGGGACTATCGATTCACTTCGATTGTATAGTCGTAAACCACATTCTCATCCTAATCAACACACTGAGGAAGAACTAGCACTTATCAAGCGTATGCATTCTAAGTTTAAACATGAAGGGCTGTCTCAAGTATATGTTGAGGCAAAAAAGCGTGGTTATAAACGCTCATATGGCTCTATGTGCCGACAAATAAGGTGTCACATTAAAGAGAAAAAGGTTGTTAAATCTGTTCCAAAAAGCAAGTGGAAACCAGATCTAGTAACATATCCAGGAGAAAAGGTTCAGATTGATATAAAATACGTACCTCGCGAGAGTTTAGCCTTTTCAACACAAGGAAAATCTTACTATCAACTTACAGCTATTGATGAGTTTTCTAGAAAGAGAATTCTAAAAATTATAGATGAAAAAAGTGTTACTAATACAAGTCGGTTCTTATTAAATTTAGAAGCCAAAATGGGATTTCCTATTCATACAATACAAACAGATAATGGTCGTGAATTTACAAACTATGGAGTAAAAGATCGAGAGTGTTTATTTGATATTGTATTAAAAAGATTAGAAATAGAGCATAAAACGACAAGACCATTTTCTCCGTGGCAGAATGGAAAGGTAGAGCGCAGTCATCGAATTGATAGTGAGAGATTTTATTCTCGTAAGTTTAATAGTATGGAGAGTTTTCTAAAAGCACATAGTCGATATGCTAATAGATATAATAACATTGCACAAAAAGTCTTAAACTTTAAATCACCAAACCAAGTTATAACAGAGTACTTTATGAATCAAAAGGCATAGGTATTTGTCACAAATGTTTGATTACTCTAGAAAA
>NZ_JAPX01000013.1:0-17992 GCF_000524355.1 Veillonella sp. ICM51a | reverse complement strand
TACTACTAACATTGCGAACAATACTAAGAACATCGCTGTTAATGCACAATCTATCGTAGATAATAGTAAACGCATCAACGAAACAAATGTTAAGGTAGAAAATAACACTACTAACATTGCAAACAATACTAAGAACATCGCTGTTAATGCACAAGCTATCGTAGATAATAGCAAACGTATTGATGCAACAAATGTAAAAGTTGATGCTAATGCAACTAATATTGCAAAGAATACAACAGCTATTAACAATATAAATGTAAAAGTTGATGGTGTTAAAGGTGATGTAGCAGGTCTTACTAAACGTGTAGACCGTCATGATCAACGTTTGGATTACTTACAAGATAACATCGCAGATCATTCTACACGTATCAGTGTTGTAGAAGATGGTGTGAAATCCAATACTAAAGCTATTGATGAATTAAAAGGCCATATTGGTACTCAAATCACAAATATCGAAAACACTATTACTAACAAAATTAATGAAAATAATGTAGTTATTAATAAGTCTATCGATAACAAGATTACTGAAAATAACACTACAATTCTTAACAAGGTTGATAAAAATATTGATGTAAAAATCAATGAAAACAACAAACAAATTAACAACACAATTAATACGAAGATTGGTGATGTAAATGTTAAGATTGATGGCGTTAAAGGTGATGTAGCAGGTCTTAAAGCTCGCGTAGATCGTCATGATCAACGTCTTGATTACATTGATGGCAACATTATTCATCATTCTGAACGTATCTCTGCTAATGAAGATGCTATCAAGAAATTGAATGGTAAAATTGGTACAACAATCACAAATGTAGAAAATACAATCAATACTAAGATTGAAGCCAATAATACAGTGATTAGAAACGATATCAACACCGCAATTTCTAATAACAACACAGTAATCAATAAGAATATTGAAACTGCAATTAATAACAACAACACAACTATTATTAACAAAGTTGATAAAAATATCGATGCAAAGATTGTTGAAAACAATACGAAGATTGATAGTAAGATCAACAATGTAAATGTAAAAGTTGATGCGAATGCAACAGCTATTGAAAACAATAGCAAATCTATTACAGCTATTCAAAATAATGTAGCTAATATTAATAGTAAAGTTGATGTGAATACAGCAGATATTAAAGCAATTCGCACTGATGTAACTAATAATACAACAGCTATTGCTAGTGTAACTAAACAAGTAGCAGGTAACACAGCAAACATCGCAGATGTTTCTGCTAAGGTAAATGCTAACTCCACTCGTATCGATGCAAATGCAGCAGCTATTGGTAACTTGAATGGTAAAGTTGATTCTAATGCGAAAGCTATTGAATCCTTGAAAGGTCAAGTAGGTAAAGGCAACACTACAATCGTTAATGTTGAAAAGAAAGTTGAAAATATTACAAACAACATTAAAGCTCAAAATAGTGTAATCAATGCTAATACTGTAAATATTCAAAACAACACTTCTAACATTAACAATATTAAAGCTAATGTAGTAAACGTTGAAAAGAATGTTAACAATATCAAAGCTGATGTAACTATCGTGAAGAATGATATTACTAACATCAATGCGAAGATTGATGCGAAGATTAATATTGTGAACAACAATGTTGAAAACATCAAGAATGATGTGAAGACTATCAATAATCAAGTTACAAATATTAAGAATGATGTGACTAGCATCAAATCTGATGTAACTAGCATTAAATCTGATGTAACAAATGTGAATGCTAAGGTTGAAAACAATATTAAGATTATCAACGGTATTCAAACAGATGTATCTGGCTTGAAAGATCAAGTTGGCAAAAATACACAAGCAATTAAAGACTTGCAAAATGTAAGTGCTGATGTATCTAAGGTAAAAGAACAAGTTAATGCGAATACAATCAAAGCTAATGCTAACGAAGAACGCATTAAAAATGTTCAAAGCCAAGTAGAAGTTAATACTGATAGAATCAAACACAATACTGAAAATATCAATATTAACAAAGCTGCTATCAAGCAAAATGCAGAAGCAATTCAAAATACTAACGTTACTGTTCAAAAAGTAATCAACAAGGTTGATGAACATACTGCAGCAATAAATAGTGTATCTGCTCAAGTTAATAAAAATACTAATAATATTGCGACTATCAATGCATCCGTTATTGAAAATACAAACAATATTACAAAAGTAAATAATCAAGTAACAGCAAATACTACTAACATTACTAAAGTATCCAATCAAGTTACTACGAATATCAATAATATCAATGTAAATGCTAAGAATATTAGCGTAAATACAGAAAATATTAAAAATATTGATAGTCGTGTAACCACTAATGCAAATGCTATTGTTGGTATTACTGAATCTGTGAAAGCTAATGCTTCTAATATTAACGCTGTTAATAACCGTGTAACAGAAGTATCTAGCCAAGTTAATACAAATACACAAAGTATTGCTACTGTAACAAATCAAGTTAATGACAATATTAAATTAACTAAGGCAGTAGGTGCGATTGCATTGGAAAACAATGAACGTATCAATGTAATGGGCTTACAAGTTAACAAGAATACTGCAGATATTAGTACATTAGCTGAAGCTGCAAATTACAGCTTGCGTGCAAGTGCCTTAACAATGCAAGATCATGAAACTATTGAACAACATACAGCACAAATTCAAGATAACTCTCGTCGCATTAGCAGTGTAGAACGTGAAGTTAAAACAGTAGGTGCATCTGCAGCAGCATTGGCAGCATTGAAACCTATTGAATACCATGAAGGCCAAAAAGCTCAAATCATGGCAGCTGTTGGTACATACAAAGGTAAAACCGCAACTGCATTAGGTGTTGCTCATTATGCAAATCCTGATTTGTTATTCCACGCTGGTGCTGCTTATGATGGTGATAATGGTGTAATGGCAAATGCTGGTGTAACTATCGGTATTGGCTCCGCTCCTACAGCACCTTCCAAACCAGCATCTCCTGCAACTGTAAAAGTTCTAGAAGATAAGGTTGCTAGCTTAGAAGCACAAAATAAAGAAATTAAAGAAGTGCTTGAAAAAGTATTAGCTGCTAATCCTCAAGTAGCTAAAAAGACAACTAAATAAGATACCTCCCAAAAGGTAGGCACTGAATACCTGTCTATCTAAGGTATGTATAACCGCGTAGTACACTCGTGCTACGCGGTTTTCTTTTGATTTGAAGATGAAGAAAAATTCATAATTTTACCAATTTTTATGTTTTATTTATTGTAACGAGTGGGGGATTGTGGTAAAATTTACCATATAGTGGTGAATGAGGATTGTAAGGCGGTGATGTTAGATGTTCATGGGTGAATATAATCACACTATAGATGCAAAAGGACGGTTGATTATACCTGCCAAAATACGTGAACAACTAGGTGATCACTGTGTACTTTCAAAAGGCCTCGATAACTGCATCGCTATATATACTGCCGAAAGTTGGGAGCAACTTTCAAAAACATTACAATCATTACCATCTAATAAAGCAAATGCACGTGCTATCAAACGGTTTTACTTTGGTAGTGCCGCAGAACTTGAATTTGATAAACAAGGTCGAATCTTGGTGCCAAGCGCCCTTCGTGAGCATGCTGAGCTACAAAAGGATGCGGTTATTATTGGTACTGGTGATAAGGTTGAAATTTGGAGCCGCGAACGCTTTGATGCATATGATGCGGAAGTGGCTGACAGCGTAGAGTCCTTGGCTGAAGGATTAGAAGGCATTGTGTTGTAGGAGGCTATCGTGGAATTTAATCATGTCAGTGTGCTGTTGAATGAAACGGTGGATTCTGTTGTTACCAATCCTGATGGTATCTATGTTGACTGTACCTTAGGTGGCGCTGGTCACGCTCATGCCGTAGGTGAACGATTGAGTTCACAAGGCATGATTATCGGTTTAGATCAAGATGAAGATGCCTTAGCGGTAGCGAGACAACGCTTGTCTGATTTAACTTGTCAAGTTATGACGATACCTACAAATTTTTCAGATTTAAAACATGCTTTAGAAGAGCAAGGTATTTATGAAGTTGATGGATTTATATTCGATTTAGGAGTTTCTAGTTATCAGCTGGATACACCGGAACGCGGTTTTTCGTATATGAATGATGGACCTCTTGATATGCGTATGGATAAAGAGGCACCTATTACTGCGGAAATCGTCGTGAATGAATATGAATCTGATAAATTATTACAGATTATCCGTGATTACGGTGAAGAACGCTGGGCTAAACGTATTGTTGAATTTATCGTGGCAGCCCGTAATGAAAAGAGAATTACCACTACTGGCGAACTGGTGTCAATTATAAAAAAAGCTATACCAGCAAAAGCAAGACAGGATGGTCCACATCCTGCAAAACGTACATTTCAAGCGATACGCATTGAAGTGAATCGAGAACTTGCTATTTTGCATGATAGTTTTGTAGATGCTGTGAGTATGTTGAAGCCAAAGGGGAGAATTGGTGTTATTACATTCCATTCCTTAGAGGATCGCATCACAAAACAAACATTTAAAGAGCTAAGTACAGCTTGTATTTGTCCGCCAGAATTACCAGTGTGTGTATGTCATCATAAGGCTGTTCTTAAGGCTAAAAATAAGGCCATTGAGCCTAGTGCAGGGGAAGTAGAAATGAATCCTCGTTCTAGAAGTGCAAAACTTAGAGTAGGGATTAAATTGTAGTATTGGAAGGGGTTATTTTAATGTTAGCGAGAAAGGCTGTTGTGGGCCACGTTAAACGTGATGTGTTGCTAGGTGTACAAGCGAGAAAAGCGAAAGCTAGTGTTATTTTTGATATTAGTCCATTGATGAGACAAATCATTCAAGGTATAGCAATCCTTGTTGGTTTTTTGATGATCATGATGGCTATGAACGCATATACTACAAAATTAGGTTATGAAGTAGTTAAAACACAACAAACTGTAGTACAATTAGCAAAGGATAATGATACCCTTGATGTAGAGGTGGCATCCTTAAAATCTCCAGTACGCATTCAAAAAATTGCGGAAGAACAATTAGGGATGGTTTTGCCTGATTCCTTTGTGTATAGCACTAAAAGTACGACTTCAGAACGCAATGTACAAACGAAACAGCAAATTATAGATTAGCAGGCAAAAGCAGCTCTTATGGGCTGCTTTAATTTGCGTATATAGAGGAGAATGTAGTATGAAAACCTTAAAAGATATTATAAGTACGTTAGATGTACAACAAGTACAAGGTGATCAAAATGTATCTATTCAAGATATAACAGCTGATTCCAGAGCAGTAAAACCAAATAGCTTGTTCATCGCTCTTGATGGGGCTACAGTTGATGGTCACAATTACATCGATAAAGCGGTTGCTGCTGGTGCTGTTGCCGTTATCGTATCAAAACCGGTTACTGTACCTAATGATGTGTGTGTTATCACCGTTTCTGATACACGTCAAGCTATGATGGCGTGTGTTCCATACTTCTTTGATTACCCAGCTAATCGCATGCGTATGGTCGGTGTTACAGGCACAAATGGTAAGACGACTACGACCCATATGATTCGTCATATCCTTAAGGCTCAAGGTCACAAGGTGGGGGTTATTGGTACTGTCCATATTATGATTGGTGATACGAGTTATCCAATTCATAATACGACACCAGATGTTGTTGATTTACAGCATATTTTGCATCAAATGGTTCAAGAAAATGTGGAATACTGTGTAATGGAAGTATCTTCTCATGCATTGGCACTCGGCCGTGTTAGCGGGGTTGAATTTGATACGGCCGTATTTACGAATTTGACGCAAGATCACTTGGATTTCCACAAAACATTTGAAAATTACTTGGCTGCTAAATGTAAATTGTTTGAACAAGTTAGTGCAGCTAATCAAGAAAAAGATAATAAAGGTGCTGTTATTAATATCGATGATTCCTATGGTCATCGCGTTATGGAAAAAACTACGGCCCCAACGATTACGTATAGTACATTAGGCAAGGGCACATTGAATGCATCAGATGTTCATATGTCTACTAAGAATAGCCAGTATACTGTGAATTATAAGGGTGAAAGCTACCCTGTATCGATGAATACAACAGGACTATTTAATGTGTATAATACATTGGCTGCTATTGGAGCTTGTTTACAAGAAGGCATCTCTATGGTGGCCATTGATACGGCGTTAAAAACCTTTAGCTCCGTTCCTGGACGTTTTGAATTAATCGAAGAAGGGCAAGATTTTGCTGTTGTTGTCGATTATGCTCATACACCGGATGGGTTGCAAAATATTTTAGAAACTGCAAAGGCAATTAAAGAAAATCGTATCATCATCGTATTTGGCTGCGGTGGCGACCGCGATGCTACAAAACGTCCAATTATGGGCCGTATTGCAGCAGAGTACGGTGATAAGATTTATGTAACATCTGATAATCCGCGTACCGAAGATCTTGTACAAATTGTTAAGGATGTTGAAGTGGGGGTAAAAGAAGCACTTCGCGACGGTACTTCTTATGAGGTAATTGTCGATCGTAGAGAAGCAATTAATCATGCAATTCATGATGCAAAAGCAGGTGATATCGTTATTATCGCTGGTAAGGGTCATGAAAATTATCAAATATTAAAAAATGAAACAATTCATTTTGATGACCGAGAAGAGGCTCGAAAAGCTCTTAAGGAGATCTAATATGGCAGAATTTACATTACAAGAAATAATTGATGCTACTAGTGGCACATGTAAGGGCGATGTAAGTTTACAATTTAAAGATATATCTACAGATACGCGTACGATTGAGGCGGGATATGTATTTGTAGCCTTGCGAGGCGATACATTTGATGGTCATGATTTTATTAATACGGCCATTGAAAAAGGGGCAACAGCAGCAATCGTTGAAAAGGGACGCAGTGTAGACGGTATTATTTGTGTTGAAGTGGAAAACACGCTAAAAGCATACCAGGACTTAGCGAACTTTCACAGACGACGCTTTCAAATTCCTGTAGTAGCCATTACTGGCTCATCAGGTAAGACGACGACAAAAGAAATGGTAGCTGCTGTTCTTAGTACTGAGTTTAATGTATTAAAAACAGAAAAGAATTTTAATAATGAAATTGGTTTACCAAAAACATTGTTGCAACTTTCACCAGAACACGAAGCCTGTGTTGTAGAAATGGGGATGCGTGGATTAGGTCAAATTGAAGAATTAGCCCTTATTGCAGAACCGACAATTGGCATCATTACAAATGTAGGAACTAGTCATATTGAATTGTTGGGCTCTCAAGAAGCCATTGCTGAGGCAAAGGGTGAATTGATTAGATGTTTATGCCCCGATAGTGTGGCCATTCTAAATGAAGATGATCATTTCGTAAAGGCCATGAGTTCCATTGCAGAAGGAAAAACTGTTACTTACGGTATTCATAGCAATGCTACGGTAATTGGCAGTCATTTACGCTATAAAAAGGATGGCATTAAGTTTACCTGCAAATGTTATGACGAAGTATTTGACGTATTTTTGCCTATGATTGGTGAGCATAATGTGTATGATGCGTTAGCTGCTATTGCTGCAGGTCGTGTGTTAGGCGTTAAATCTAGTAAGATTAAAAAAGGTCTTAGTGATTTTACAGGCACACCTATGCGTCAAGAAATTGTAGCATTCGAAGACATTGTTATTCTCAATGATGCGTATAATGCCAATCCTTCTTCTATGAGTGAGTCCATCAAAGCATTGGGTCAATTAGAAGGTAAACGTAAAATTGCTATGCTCGGTGATATGCTTGAACTAGGTGATTTTACGGAGGAAGGCCATCGACAAGTTGGCAGATTATTGGCCGAAGAAGGATATAGCGTTGTATTTACCTTTGGTGAGGCAGCAAATTTCATTGCTAAAGAAGCGAAATTAGCAGGTTTAGAGGTACATCGTTGTAATAGTCATCTCGAAATGGCAAATGCCTACAATGATATTCGTGAAAAAGGCGATGTTATTTTGGTAAAAGGTTCCAGAGGTCTTCGAATGGAACGTGTTGTAGAGGAATTAAAAGAACGTGAATAGAGGTTATAACGGCTAGATTCTTCTAGCCGTATTAGCCGTTATTAGAGAATAGGGGAGTAATATGATTTACCACATTCTATTAGCATTTGTAGTGACATTTATAATTACATTAGTATTGGGCAAAATTGGTATTCCTATGCTTAAATCATTGCATGCTCAACAAAGTATACGTGAGGAAGGTCCTGAAAGCCATCAAGCTAAGGCTGGCACACCGACTATGGGTGGTGCATTTATGATGGTAGCTCTTACAATTGGTGTGGCTATTTTTGCACCATGGAATGTGGCTACAGGTATGTTGTTATTCCTTACACTTGGTCATTGTTTACTCGGATTCTTTGATGACTTTGTAAAAGCTGTTAAAAAACGTAATCTTGGCTTAACTGCAAAACAAAAGTTGTTAGGTCAATTTATTTTAGCGGCTATATTCTGTTATTTTATTACTGAAATTATGGTCATTCCTACAACATTATGGATTCCTGTTGTAGATGCACATATCCAATTGGGCTTTGCCTATTATATTTTAGCTTTCTTGATCATTGTAGGCGCTACTAATGCGGTTAATCTTACAGATGGTCTCGATGGTTTAGCATCCGGTACATCCGCTGTAGCAGCGATTGCGTTTTCTGTAATCGGTTTGATGATATACTCCACTGAAAGTTCTGTGGCTGCTGAAAGCGTAGCCTTTTTTGGGTCCATTGTAACCGCCGTATGTCTAGGCTTTTTGGTATTTAATATTAATCCAGCTAAGGTGTTTATGGGCGATACAGGCTCCTTGGCTCTTGGCGGCGCCTTTGCAGGCATGGCTATTTTAACTAAAACAGAATTATTACTCGTAGTGATTGGCGGTATTTTCGTAATGGAAGCCTTGTCTGTTATCATTCAAGTCATTTCCTTTAAAACACGAGGCGTGCGCGTATTTAAGATGAGTCCAATTCATCATCATTTTGAGTTATCCGGTTGGTCTGAACAAACTGTAGTTAATCGCTTCTGGTTCGGTGGTGCTGTTCTAGCCATTTTAGGGGTTATACTTGCAACTGTAACAATTTGATATAAGAAACGTATCTTTGCAAATTGATAGTTAAGTACGTGAAAATGCTTAACTTGAACGGCATTTAATGGTATTCTTATAAGATGAGATAAAAATTTTTCGTGCTTAGTGATTTAGGTGATACAAATGGATTATGGAGAGAAAAATATTCTTGTTCTTGGTGCTGGTTCCAGTGGAATTGGTGCCGCATGGGTATTGGCACAGTTACATGCAAATGTAGTTTTAAATGATTATAAACCAGTAGAGTTTGAACCATCTACGCGTAAACGACTGGAAGACGCTGGTGTAACTATCATTACGGGGCGACAAGATAATAACTTGCTTGATGGTGTAGATCGTATCATCATTTCTCCGGGCATTGCTTTATCCATTCCAATCGTACAAGAGGCTTTGTATCGTAAGATTGATGTAGTAAGCGAAGTAGAGCTTGCTTATGATGTTTGCAAATCTCCTATTTTAGGTGTTACTGGCACAAATGGTAAGACCACCACAACCACCCTATTAACGCAAGTTATGGAATCTACTGGCCTTCCTGTTAAAGTGGGCGGAAATATTGGTGACTCCCTAAGTGAAGCCGCGTATCATATGCCAGAAGGTGGCTATCTAGTAGCTGAACTCTCTAGTTATCAATTAGAAACGATTAAATCCTTTTGCCCATTAGGCGCTATTGTATTAAATGTAACGCCTGATCATTTAGCACGTCATAAGACGATGGAAAACTATGCAGCTGCGAAGGCTCGTATTTTTATGAATCAAAATCTTGAGAATTTTGTTGTCCTCAATGATGATGATCCTATTGTTCGGGCTATGAAAAAAGATGCACATAGTAAGGTTCTCAGCATTAGCCAACATCATAAGGTTGATAGCGGTGCGTATTTTGAAGGGAATACATGCTATGCCGTATTAGATGGTAAAGCTACTCCGGTTATTGATACAGAACATATCCACATTAAGGGCTCTCACAATATTGAAAACATATTGGCTGTAATTGCCTTAACATATGCTTTAGGTGTAAAGGTAGAGCATATTAAACGTACCATTGAACAGTTTCATGGTGTAGAACACAGATTGGAACGGGTTACAACATTCCATGATGTTACATTTTATAATGATTCTAAGGCTACTAATACAGACTCTGTAGTAAAAGCTTTAGATGCCTTTGATAAACCAGTCATTTTATTGGCTGGTGGTCATGATAAGATGACGCCTTTAGAAGACTTTATGAATATTGTGAAAGCACATACTAAAGAGGTCATTTTTATGGGGGAAGCAGCAGATCGATTTGAATCCGTTGCCGTAAAAATGGGCGTTCAACATATTCATCGTGCACAGTCTATGAAAGAGGCTGTTGCATTGGGGTATCAATTAGCAAAAGCTGGAGATATTGTATTGCTTTCACCAGCATGTTCTAGCTTTGATTGGTATAGTTGCTTTGAAGAACGGGGCGAAGATTTTAAAAACTGTGTTAGAGAATTAGAGGAAAGGGGCTAAGGGCGTGAAACGAATCATCATTTCTGGCGGTGGTACGGGTGGTCATATTTACCCGGCTATTACGATATATAAGGAAATCATGAAACAGCAACCTGATGCTAAGGTCCTCTATGTGGGAACAGAACATGGTTTAGAAGCTGATTTGGTACCGAAGGAGAACATTGATTTTGTTACATTACCTGTACAAGGTCTGCAACGAAAACTTTCATTAGGTACATTGGTAACAATGGGGAAAACGGCATTTTCTCTTATAAAGGCCAATTTAATTATTTCAGAATTTAAACCAGATGTTGTTATTGGCACAGGTGGTTATGTATGTGGTCCTATTTTAATGGCTGCAGCATTACGCAATATTCCTACATTAATTCAAGAGCAAAATGTTATTGCTGGTATTACGAATAAAATCTTGAGCCGTTTTGTTGATATAGTCGCCGTTGGTTATAATGAAGCAGCCAAATCGTTTGGTAAGGCGAAACGTGTCGTATATACGGGTAATCCAGTACGCCCTGATGTACTTGTAGATTCTCGTGCAGAAGGCCGCCAATTTTTTGGGCTGTCTGATGATATTTTTACAGTCCTCATCGCTGGTGGTTCTCGTGGGGCACGTACGATTAATACGGCCATGATAGATGTACATAAACATTTTCAAGGTAAACCGGGCATTAAGTTGGTACACATTACAGGGAATGGGGAATATAACACTGTATTAGAGCAACTAGGTATTGACGATGGTACTGGTTTGGGAGAATCATCGTTGATTTTGCCATATTTACATGATATGCCAAAGGCGCTAGCCGCTACGGATTTGGCTGTATTTAGATCTGGTGCTATCGGACTGGCTGAATTGGCAGTACGTGGTATTCCATCTATATTGGTGCCATATCCTTATGCTGCAGAAGATCATCAAACGTATAATGCGCGCATTTTTGTACAAGAAGGGGCTGCGCATATGATTGTAGATAAGGTTTTGACGAGCCATGATTTAATTGGTGAAATCGAAATGTTTATGGCAAATCGTGAATTATTGGCTCAAATGGGGGCCAGTGCGTTGCGTTTAGGGAAACCGAATGCAGCTCATGATATTGCTGAATTAGCGTTATCTATTGCGAAATAGTTAAGGAGAGTAATTATGTTAGAAGGTATCCATAAGATTCATCTCATCGGTATAGGTGGATCTGGTATGCGCGCTATTGCGAATATTTTAATTCAAAAAGGATATGAAGTATCTGGTTCTGATGTTAAAGAATCTGATGTAATTGAACGTTTTAGACAAATGGGGGCTACCGTTCATATCGGTCATAATGCTGATTATGTACAAGGTGTAGATGCTGTAGTTCGTTCCACAGCTATTCGTGAAGATAATCCGGAAATCGTAGCAGCAAAGGAACAAGGTATCACTATTTTACATCGTTCTGACATTGTAAAAGCCGTATTGGATGTTACGAATGGTATTGCCGTAGCCGGTGCTCATGGTAAAACATCTACTACATCAATGATTGGTCAAATTCTCGTAGAAGGACAAATGGAACCAACTGTTATTATCGGTGGCGAAGTTGATTACCTCAAGGGGAGTAGTTGTTTAGGTAAGGGTGAATACTCTGTTGTTGAAGCCGATGAAAGTGATGGTTCATTCTTAAAATTAAGACCTAAGACGATTGTTATTACGAATATCGAAGATGATCATATGGATCATTATAAGACGATGGAAAATCTATTGAATGCATTCTGTCAATTCGTTGAAACATTACCTGTTGATGGTAAAGCAGTTGTTTGCGGCGACAATGATAACATTCGTTATGTTATGAGCAAAGTGGAACGTCAATTTATCACATATGGTTTAGAAGAGTCTAATGATTATGTAGCAAAAAATATTCACTACGAAGATAGTTCTTTAGTTTACGATGTAGTTCGTAAAGGTGAAACATTGAGCAGAGTGTCCTTACGTGTGCCAGGTAATCATAATGTGCTAAATTCTTTAGCATCTTTTATTGTGGCCCACGAATGTTGTCACGTTCCGGTTCCATCCATTGTGAAAGCATTAGGTAAATTTATCGGCGCTAAACGTCGTTTTGAAACAAAGGGCCACGTAGCTGGTGTATGGGTAGTCGATGATTATGCTCATCATCCAACAGAAATCAAAGCAACTTTAAAAGCCGCTAAGGAATTAGAAAAACACCGTGTTATCTGTGTGTTCCAACCTCATCGCTATTCTCGTACATCCTTATTGAAAGACGAGTTTGCTACGGCTTTCACCAGTGCAGACGAAATTTATATGACAGATATATACAGCTCTGGAGAAGATCCAATTAGCGGCATTGATGGTCATACAATTCCGAATATTATTAGTGAAATAACGCATCAACATGTAAATTATGTGGAAGATGTAAATGATTTGCCAGCAGTCCTTGCGAAGGTGGTACGACCAAATGATTTGGTTATTACTATGGGGGCAGGTTCGATTAATCAATATGGTCCAAAGTTATTAGCGTTATTGGAAGAAGGTTTACAATGAAAGATAAACATATCATCGTATTAATGGGTGGTCCATCTGCTGAGGCTGAAGTATCTCGTAGAACTGGCGCAGCCATCGCAGAGGCTTTGATTAGCAAGGGGTATCACGTTTCCACATTAGAACTAAATCCTCGTACTGTATTACAAGACATTGAAAACCTTAAGGGCGATGTTGTATTTAATGCGATTCACGGACGTTATGGTGAAGATGGTGCCTTGCAAGGTGCATTAGAGATGGCTGAAATTCCATATACTGGATCCGGTATCATGGCACATTCTGTAGGAATGAATAAAAAAGTAAGTAAAGATGTATTCAAAGGCGCTCACATTCCTACGGCGGAATCTATTTCCTACAATGGCAATCTACAGTCGAAAGAAGATATCATTAAAGATATTGAATCTAAATTCTCCTTGCCGGTTGTATTGAAACCAGCAACACAAGGTTCAAGTATTGGCGTTACCATTGTAAAAGAAGAAGATCAATTGGCTAAAGCTGTTACAGAGGCGCTTACATATGACCCAATTCTTGTGGTGGAACAATATTTAAATGGTCGTGAATTTACCGTTTCTGTATTAGATGGTAAGGCATTGGCTATCATTGAAATTAGACCTCATTCTGGTGAATATGATTACGCTAGTAAATATACAGCAGGTGCTACTGATTATTTAGTACCGGCTCCAATCAATGCAGATATGACAAAAGAGATGCAAGCTATTGGTGAACTTGTATATCGTGAAGTACAAGCGAGTGGGGCAATTCGCGTTGATGTCATGACTGACGATAAAGATAATATGTATGTATTGGAATACAATACTATTCCAGGTATGACGGCTACTTCTTTGGTGCCAAAGGCTGCTAAAGAGGTGGGCATAGATTTTCCTGAATTATGTGAAAAAATCTTATTAACAGCAGGTTATGGGAAGTTTTAAATGCTGTAGTATGTAAGGAGAGTAGTTATGGATGATTTTAAGCAACATCCACCCAACTCAAATCAGATAGATACGGAGCATCATAGACCCGACTTTCTTCATCCTGAGACTGAGCCAATCCACAAGGATGATGGAGATTCAATACATAACAGTGAGCGTGAATTAGCTCGTAAACGTAAACAAGAGAAAGCGGAGGTTAGAAAGAAATTTCTAAAAATAGGTGGTGTTGTAGCCATAGTGTTGTTAGGCTTATTTAATCTACCTATTCCGCTTGGTTCTATTAAAGTTATTGGATCTGATAAGGTTACTGTACAGGATGTAGAGGTTGCTGGTGATATTGGGGAACCAGTCAATGTACTTCGTATCAATAGAGAAAACTTGCGACACCGATTATCAAAGGATCTTCGTATTGAAGACGCTCAAATTGGTTACGAATTGCCGTTAACAATGGTGGTTCGTGTAGTCGAGCGTAAGGCTATTGCTGTGATACCAGCTCAATTTGGGTATTTAACCTTGGATAAGAATGGGCAAGTGATTGCATCTGATAGTGTCATTGAAGACACGACGGTGCCTATGATTTCTGGTGTTAAGGGTGGTAATATACTGCTAGGTGATATGGTTACCGATAAGCCGATTGTACAGGCTCTTGATTATCTGCGTGCCTTAGATGATGATACATTTAAGCAAATTGCAGAAATTAATATTGGTGATCCTAATAATATGATGGCGTATACCGTATCAGGTATACAGATTCGACTAGGCGATGGCGAAGATTTGAAAAGCAAAGCCGATTTAACAGCGTCTATGCTAAAAGATTTACCTAAGAGTCAAGGTAATGTTCAATATATAGATGTTAATCCGTCATCTCCTTTCATTAAAACCGATAAGGTAACGGTGCAACCAAAATCTAATAAATCTAAGTCAGACACTAGCCAATCTGAGAAAAAAGATACATCAAAACAAAGTGCTAATGTATCAAAATCAAAACAAGATTAATTATAAGCATAAAAAGGGTGGATGATGTTGTGAAACACGAACGATGGGCTATTGGTCTTGTCAGCTTTGTATTGGGATTCATGGTCATTACTCAGTACAAGATGACACAAGATAATATTCAAGAGAATATACGGCTACAACGAACTGGTGATTTGGTGGCTCAGTTAAAAGATGCAGAACATGAAAAGGATGCTTTACTAAAGCAAATTGAGCAATTAAAAGCCAGTGGTTCTGGTTCCAGTGCAGATGAAACATTACTTCGCAAAGCCGCATTGACTAATGTCAAAGGACCTGGTGTAACCGTTCTGATAGAAGATAGTGCTAAACCAATTCAAGGGGGCGAAAATCCTAACCTATATGTAATTCATGATGAAGATATTTTACGTATCGTCAATGAATTACGAGCTGGTGGTGCTGAAGCATTGGCAATCAATGATCAACGTTTGATTGGTACATCTGAAATCCGTTGTTCAGGTCCTACGATTACCGTGAATGGTAAGGTGTATGGCGCTCCATTTACAGTTAAGGCCATAGGGGATCCTAAAACATTGAATTCAGCCCTCACTATGCGTGGAGGTATTGTAGACTCTTTAAAACATTGGGGCATTAAGGTGACCATAAAAGAGGAGCCATCCATTGCCATTCCGGCATTTACCGGTTCTTATAGAGAAGAGCATTTACAATCAAATGAGTTAGGAGGTAAAGAATGAATATTTATATCTTTGCTATCATTGGACTCATAGTAGGTGTTGTTGTAGGATGGTTTACACCATTACATATTCCAGCAAGCTATGCTAATTATACTTCTGTAGCTGTGCTAGCTGCATTAGATGCGGTATTTGGTGGCAGTCGTGCCGCATTAGAGAGACTATTTGATTTAAGTAATTTTATCAGTGGATTCTTCTCCAATGTAATACTTGCTGTTGTATTAGTATATATTGGCGACTTAATTGGGATTAATTTATACTACGTTGCCTTGATTGGTTTTGGGTTACGGGTTTTTATTAATTTAGCTGCTATTCGAAAGAACATTATGACTAAACGTTTCTAATTATCAAGATTCGATTATAGTTGTAGTGGAAAGTTTTTAAATTTTAGTGTAAAATAAATGTAATTGTTATAATTAACTCAGTATATAAATAGATGTATTCGTATTTATATTGACAGAAATAGATAACGATAAGAGGAGGAAGTTCGATGTCTGATTTTGCAAATATTAAAGTTATCGGTGTCGGTGGTGGCGGTAATAACGCTGTTAACCGCATGGTTGAAAGTGAACTAAATGGGGTTCAATTCTTATCCGTTAACACTGAAAGCCAAGTACTTGAATTGTCCAAGGCTGATGTAACTATTCAAATCGGTGAAAAAGTTACTAAAGGTCTTGGTGCTGGTGCTAATCCACAAATCGGTGAAGCAGCTGCTCAAGAAAGTCGCGAAGATATCATCAAAGCTCTTGAAGGTGCTGATATGGTATTCGTAACTGCTGGTATGGGTGGTGGTACAGGTACTGGTGCTGCTCCTGTAGTTGCTGAATGCGCTAAAGAAGTAGGCGCATTGACTGTAGGCGTTGTAACAAAACCTTTTGCATTTGAAGGTAAACGTCGTCGTGCTGCAGCAGAAAAAGGCATTGAATTCTTGACTCAAAAAGTTGATACAATTATCGTTATTCCTAATGACAAATTGTTACAAGTTGTAGATAAAAAATGCTCCTTGTCTGATGCATTTGGTAAAGCTGATGATGTTCTTCGCCAAGGTATCAAAGGCATTTCCGATTTGATCCAAATTCCTGGTTTAATCAACCTTGACTTTGCAGACGTTAAGACTATCATGACTGAACAAGGCGAAGCTTTGATGGGTATTGGTTTAGCTACTGGTGAAAACCGCGCTGCAGACGCTGCTAAGATGGCTATCAACAGCCCATTGTTGGAAACTTCCATCGATGGTGCTAAAGGCATCTTGCTTAATATTTCCGGTAGTGCAAACTTGAGCTTGTTCGAAATTAACGAAGCAGCTGAAATTATTTCTGATGCAGCAGATCCTGATGCAAATATCATCTTCGGTTCTGTTATTGATGAAAGCTTAGGCGATAGCGTTCAAGTTACAGTTGTTGCAACTGGTTTTAACTCCAGTACTAAGAATGTTCCAGAATTCGGTAAAACAACAACTGCTGCACGTCCAGCAACAAACACATCTGCTCCTACAAGCAGCATCCCTGATATCCCTGTATTCATGAAACGCTAATATTTAATATATATACTTATACAATATTAGAATAAAAGTAACTTATTAAGACACATATCTATGTGTGTATAGGAGGTACAAATGAAAAAATTAGTATTATTATCTTTAGCTGCAACAGTGATTACTGGCAGTGCATTCGCTGCATCCGTGCCTGTAACTAAAATCAGTGATAATTCCACAAAAATTCAAGCTGATTATGCGTTCAATCAACGCGTATCTAATAGCGGTGGCACTAACAATGATGGCTTTGGTGTATCTTTAGAACATGATTTAAGCAATAAATCTGCTCTTCAATACTCTTATAACAAAGTAAATGCTAAAAATGGCGATATTAAAGATCACCAATTGGCTTATGTTTACAAAGTACATCCAAATGTAAATATTTACGGTGCTGGTACAGCTATCCGTACACATGACACTGAGTTAGGTGTTCAAGCTGGTGTAATTGGTCACGTGCCTTTGACTGACAAAGTTAACGGCTTTGCTAAAGCTGGTTGGGGCAACGATATTAAACAATCCTATCAAGTAGGTGCTCAATATGAAGTTAAACCTAACATTGATTTGAATGTTTATTATGGTTATGACAAATATAGCGTAAACGATAATGA
Source organism: Veillonella sp. ICM51a (assembly GCF_000524355.1). Classification (NCBI taxonomy): domain Bacteria; kingdom Bacillati; phylum Bacillota; class Negativicutes; order Veillonellales; family Veillonellaceae; genus Veillonella; species Veillonella sp. ICM51a. The sequence continues at coordinate 157 of NZ_JAPX01000013.1, read as the reverse complement.
CAAGACTTCCAAAGGCTTACATGCTGGTGTAGGTTATACATTCTAATCGTCATATATGCAATTGAAACCACTCATCTTTGATGGGTGGTTTTTTGTGGCTCTATAATAAATGTTGGGGTGACACCACTACGGTGTCACTTCCAACATTATTTTTTTG